>JAJQAF010000165.1 GCA_021203945.1 Campylobacter sp. | reverse complement strand
ATTTAGTCGTGATTATATTAAAATTATCTTTTTTTGTAAAGGGCTATCGTCTTAATATATTTAAAAGAAAATTTCAGTATAATCCACATCTTACGTCTAACGTAAAAACCCAAAAAAGGATTAGCATGCCAAAGATGAAAACCGTTCGCGGTGCTGCTAAACGCTTCAAAGTAGGCAAAAATAAGATAAAACGAGGCTCCGCGTTTAGAAGCCATATCTTAACAAAAAAGCCTAGCAAGCGTATGAGGGATTTGCGCGGACCACATTATGTGGATAGCACAAATGTTTCTGCAGTAAAGAAAATGCTCGGCGTATAAACGAGCTAGAGTTTTAGTTTTTGACCAAAAGTCATTCAAACTCCCCTAAATTTAGGGAAAGATCCGAAATCGGACGCCAATTTGTGAAAGGATAAATATGGCAAGAGTAAAAACGGGCGTGGTTAGAAGAAGACGCCATAAAAAGGTATTAAAGCTTGCGCGCGGCTTTTTTAGCGCAAGACATAAACACTTTAGAAAAGCTAAAGAGCAACTTGAAAGAAGTTTAGTATATGCTTACAGAGATAGACGCCGAAAGAAACGTGATTTTCGCCGTTTATGGATAATCCGTATAAATGCGGCTTGCAGACTAAACGATCTCAGCTATTCACGCTTTATGAACGGTCTTAAAAAAGCCGACATTGAGCTTGATAGAAAAATTTTAGCCGACTTAGCTATGAATGACGCGAAAGCATTTGCGGCACTTGCAAAAAAAGCGAAAGACGCTTTAAAATAATTCTCCGTCTCTGCCTTTTTGGCAGAGATTTCTCAATACTCTAATTTTATTTGTGCGTCAAAGCAGTGTTTTACCTTTCCTTTAAAGAAAATTTTATTATTTTGTAACCTAAATCCAAGCTCATCCCCGCTTTTTGGATACACTTTGCATTTTGTAGGAAAATTAAAATTTAAAATTGCGCCGTAAAAGCACGCCGCCATGCCTGTTCCGCAAGCAAGCGTCTCGTTTTCTACGCCTCGTTCGTAAGTTCTGACGTAAATTTTTTCGTCCCGAATATTTGCAAAATTTACGTTTGCATTGTATTTGTATCTCATATTGCGGGCTAAATTTAGATCAAATTCAGCCAAATTATCTGCAAAGCTAACAAGATGAGGAACTCCCGTGTCGTAAAAATACCACTCTTTGCCAAACTCGTTTATGGTTTTATCGCTCAAAATTTTAGGGCTAGTTAGCTCTACCTCAACTCCGTCGTCGCTAACGTTTGCACTAACGATGCCGCTTCCGGTTATGAGATTAAAATCGTTAGGACAAAGCTTGTTATCTACGGCATATTGAGCTGCCGCGCGCGAGCCGTTACCGCACATTTGGGCACAACTACCGTCCGAATTATAAAATTCCCAAACGATTTCGTTAGCCGTTTTACCGGGTTTTAGCACGATCAGACCGTCGGCGCCCACACCGTTATAACGATCGCAAAGCTCTTTTGCCAACGCGCTTCTGTCCGCGCTAACAAAGGTATGAAAAATAACAAAGTCGTTACCGTTTGCGTTATATTTTGATACCGTCATATTTGCCTTTCAAAAATTTTATAAATTTACCCGTTTCATTCTCTAAATTTGCTAAATTTTTACTGTTATCAATGACAAAATCCGCCATTTTTCGCTTTTTTTCTATATCCATTTGTAAATTTACTCGCTTTCGGGCTTTGTCAAAATCAAGCTCGTTTCGCTTCATCACTCGTTCTATCAGCAAATTTTTAGGCGCATAAACCACTACTATATTTTCAAATCCTTGTCTGTCAAGCCCTTCAAAAAACAGCGGAATATCAACAAAATACGGCATATTTTTGTCTTCAAATTTTAGACAAATTCGCTCGATTTCGTCTTTTATTCTCGGATGAAGTAAATTCTCCAGCCATTTTAATTTGTCTTTATCATTAAATACGATATTACCAAGCTTTTTACGATCTATTTTGCCGCAACTCAAAATTTCGCCGCCGAATTTCGCCACCGCTTCATCACCGCATTTTTCCAGCTCTTCATGCGAGATCGTATCGGCGTCTATACAAGAAAATCCGTGCATTTTAAGCAAATTTATAAATGTACTTTTACCGCTTCCGATTGAGCCGGTTACTACAAACGCATTCTTAAATCTACTCATAAAGCTTCCTTTTAACTACGATTTTAGCAAGTTTTAGCTAAAATTTTGCAAATTTTTAAAAGGCTCAAAGATGATAAGTTACAAAGATGCGGGCGTGGATATTGATGCGGGAAATAACTTCGTAGAAACGATAAAACCTTACGTAAAATCAACCTTTACGCCGCTTGTTTTAGGCGGTATCGGCTCGTTTTCGGGTGCGTTAAGATTGCCGAGCGGCTATCAAAAACCGGCGATTTTGGGTGCGACCGACGGCGTAGGCACAAAACTTAGACTTGCGATAGACGCACAAAATTTTGATACCGTCGGACAGGATCTGGTTGCAATGTGCGTAAATGATCTTATTTGCAACTTCGCTACGCCGCTGTTTTTTCTTGACTACTACGCTACCGCAAAGCTTGACATAGCAAGTGCCGCAAAGGTAGTAAAGGGCATAGCCGAGGGTTGCAAGCTGGCTCAGTGCGCCTTAATAGGCGGCGAAACGGCGGAGATGCCGTCTATGTATGAAAAGGGCGATTTTGATCTTGCGGGCTTTGCCGTCGGTATCGCCGAAGAGGACGAGATTGACCGCACGAAATTCGTCCGAAAAGGAGACGTTCTCATTGCGCTTCCGTCAAGCGGACTGCACTCAAACGGCTTTTCTCTGGCTCGCAAAGTCGTAAGCGAACTTGGGCTAAAATTTGATGAAAAAATCGGTGATAGAACGCTCATAGACACGCTTTTGGAGCCGACCAGAATTTACGTAAAAGAGTTTTTGGCTCTAAAAGATAAAATTAGTGCGTTAGCTCATATCACCGGCGGAGGAATAGTTGAAAATTTACCGCGCGTTTTTCCTAACGGACTTGGGGCGAAGGTGCAAAAAGACGCACTGAATTCGCCTGAGATCTTTAAAATTTTAGCCCGAAAGGTTACGCACGGAGAGATGATGAGAACCTTTAATATGGGCGTAGGAATGGTGCTTGTAGTGCCTAAAGAGAACGTGGATTATGTGCTGGAAAATAGCGACGGATACGTTATCGGCGAAGTCGTAAACGGCAAAGGCGTGGAGTTAATTTAGGCGGATTAAAAATAGATTAAAGGGCGATAAGCCCTTAATTTTACTCTTTAATATACTCTTTTACGTCATACTCTTTGCCGCTATTATAATCTTTTAAAATTTTAGCGACAATCGGACTAAGGATAAGAATGGCGATTAAATTCGGCACGACCATAAGTCCGTTAAACATATCCGCAAGCTCCCAAACAAGGTCTATTTTAAGAATACTGCCCGTAAATACGAAGCCGACGACGAAAATTTGAAAAATACGCACGAATTTAGCGCCGAAAAGATAGCGGATATTTGTTTCGGCAAAGTAATACCAGCCGAGTATCGTCGTAAATGCAAAGAAAAATAGACAAATCGCTACGAAGCTATATCCGCCGAAATGTCCCAATAAATGCGACGAAAACGCCTCTTGAACGAGCGTAATGCCCGTTAGAACGGCTTTGCCGTTTTCAAATGCGATTACGTTTGAGCTTAAAACTATAAAAACCGTGATGTTTAAAACTATGAAGGTATCAACAAATACTGACATTATGCCAAGCACGGCTTGATCTATCGGGTGCTTGACCTGTGCGGCGGCATGTGCGTGCGGAGTTGAGCCCATACCCGCTTCGTTGCTAAAAAGTCCTCTTGCTATGCCGTATCTCATCGCAGTTGCGATACTTGCACCGACCGCTCCGCCCCAAGCGGCGCTCGGATCAAACGCGGCTTTAAATATCAGTCCGAAAACGTTTGGAATTTCAGTTATATTAAAAGATATGATGATAAGCCCGACTACGACATAAAGAATCGCCATTACAGGCACGATTTTTTCGGCTACGCGAGCGATTGCCCTTACGCCGCCGATGAAAATCAGCGCACAAATTATCGCCAAAAATATCCCGCTTGCCC
>JAJQAF010000189.1 GCA_021203945.1 Campylobacter sp. | reverse complement strand
GATTTGAAAATATAATGTCGGCGAATTTTGATGAAATAGCAAAAATCACGAATAAAAACGTAGCCGAAAAGATCGCAAATTTAAAAAATGACGCTTTTTAAAACGTTATGCAAAGACTAACGAAAAAATAAATATTTATGAATTTTACGATTATGAAAATTTAGCTCTAACTTTTAAACCAATTTTTTATCTTATCGAATACGCTTGCGTTGTCATCGGTGCTAGAGCCGCTTTTTATATCGAAACTATCCTGAAGCTTCTTTAGCAGTTCCTCTTGTTCGTCTGTTAATTTTTCGGGATTTTTGATAGAAATTTGGACTATAAGCCTTCCTATACGTTTAGAATTTACACCTTTTACGCCCTCGTTTTCAAATATAAACTGCTGTTTATCTTTTGCGCCTATGGGGAGTTTTAACTCGCTTTTGCCGCGAAGAGTAGGTATCGTTATACTTTCTCCTAGCACGGCTTGCGTAAAAAATACCGGGATTTCTATATAAATATCGTCGTTATGGCGAACAAAATATTCATCGTCTTTAACGTTTATACTAACGTAAAGATCGCCTATATCTCCGCGAGGTCCCACGTTTCCCTTGCCCGCAATACGCATACGCATACCGTTATCTACGCCTTCGGGAATATTTATCTTTATATGTTGCTTCTCTTCTTTGTAACCGCTAGTCCCGCAGGTAGGGCATTTTTCAGCCGCAACCTCACCCGTTCCGCGACAATACGGACACTCCTGCACGATACTCATAAAACCGTTACCACGCGAAATTTGACCCCTGCCGCCGCAATGTTTGCAAGTATGCTTTTTGCCGTCTTTGCTACCTGTGCCTTTGCAATCTGGACAAGGCGTTTTAAGTGAATATTCAACCTCTTTTTCGCAACCGAAAACCGCTTCGTGAAATTCTATCGTTATAGGAATTTCAAGATCTATCGGATATTTATCCGCGCTTCTACGTCTGCCGCCGCTTCTACCCGCAAAATCTCCGAAAAACGAGCTAAAAATATCGGATATATCAAAATCGGCGCCAAAACCTCCAAAACCCGATGAGCCGTTTAAGCCTTCTTTACCGTATCTATCGTAAATTGCGCGTTTTTTATCATCGCTTAGAACCTGATACGCCTCATTTATAAGTTTAAATCTGTCTTCCGCCTCTTTATCGCCGGAATTTCTATCGGGATGATATTTTAACGCTAACTTTCTATACGCCTTTTTTATCTCGTCACCGTCGGCGTTTTTTGATATTTCTAAAATTTCATAATAATCAATTTCCACGATTTTTCCTATCTAAGCTTGTTTTAAATTTCGTGATTTTATCTAAATTTTTATAAATTTAGAAAAAAATTTAATATTTTAGCGTATAATCACAGCCTAATCAAACACAAAGGATACATTATGGTTAACGTTTTAATGATAGAAGACGATCAAGAATTCGCTCAGATTCTCGCCGAGTACTTAGATAGCTTTAATATAAAAGTAACAAATTTCGAAGATCCTTATTTGGGACTAAGCGCGGGTATTAAAAATTTCGATTTGCTTATCCTTGACCTTACTTTGCCCGGCATTGACGGTCTTGAGGTTTGTAAAGAAATTCGTCAAAAATACGATATTCCTATAATAATATCTTCGGCAAGAAGCGACATAAGCGATAAAGTCGTAGGTCTTCAATTAGGTGCCGACGATTATTTACCAAAACCTTACGATCCAAAAGAGATGTACGCGCGTATTACAAGCCTTATTCGCCGATATAAAAAGACGAACGAAGTGCAAGAAGAGGTTGTCGATAGCGTATTTAGAATAGACGAAAAACGCCATGAAATTTACTTCAACAACGAATCTTTAACGCTAACGCCTGCCGAATACGAAATTTTGACGTATCTTATTAAGCAGCATAGTTTTTCCGTATCTCGCGAGCAACTTGTTTATAATTGCAAGAGTTTAAAAGATAAAGACTCAAAAAGTCTTGACGTTATTATCGGACGCCTTCGCACTAAAATCGGCGATAGCTCAAAATCACCTAAACACATATTTTCGGTAAGAGGCATAGGATATAAACTCATCGGATGAAATACTCCATTACGACCAAAATTACTATCGTATTTGCGATATCTTTCTCGCTAATGTGTTTGCTTTTCGTAACGTTTGCCAACATACAGCGGGAAAGTGCGATAGAAAAGTTACGCGACAAACAATTAAGTGCCATGAATTACCTTTTGGCGCTTTACGAACGTGCAAATCCGCCGAAAGATTTAGAACATTATTTTAAAAATTTCGCTCTTGAATACGTAGGAAATAAAAATTTAGCCACTTCGGTTGCAAATAGCGGAATTCCCGTATTTACAAAACACACACCGCTCGGCATAGTTCAATCTATCAACTACAAGGACGATCTTTATTTACTAATAAAAAATCCTTCGTTTCAACTTCTGCTTGAAAGCAACGAAGTTAGACATGTAAATGATCCGCTTTGGATAGCTTTTTTAATCGTTTCGGCTCTTCTTATTTCACTTTACGTTTCTGTTTTAAAAAGTCTCTTGCCGCTTAGAAAATTAGGCAAAGATATCAGAAAATTCGCCGCCGGAAATATGGACGTCGTTATCAATACGAAATCCGGCGAAAACGTGCAAGACGAAATCGGACAAGTTGCGATGGAATTCAACAACGCAGCTCGTAAAATTCGCGACCTTATTCGTTCAAGGCAGCTATTTTTAAGAGCGATTATGCATGAGCTAAAAACACCTATCGGAAAGGGTCGTATAGTCTCCGAAATGGTTGCAAACGACACGCAAAAGACGCGACTTATAAATATTTTTGAGCGCCTTGAAATGCTAATCAACGAATTTAGCAAGGTTGAGCAGCTACTATCTAAAAGCTATGCCATCAACTACCAAGAGTGTCATTTTTCTCTCATTTTAGAACAAGTCCAAGATATGTTAATGCTGGATAAATTCGAAGAACGCGTAGCCTGTAATATAAAAGACGACGTGCTTTTGCGAGTTGATTTTCAGCTTTTTACCCTTGCGATTAAAAATTTAATAGATAACGCCCTAAAATACGCCGACGATAAAAAAGCCGAACTTGTATGCGATAGCGATTTTATCGTAGTTAAAAATTTAGGCAAAAAGTTAAATCACCCGATAGACTATTATAAACAAGCCTTTGTAAGAGGAGACAAAACCACGGTAGGTAGCGGCATGGGTCTTGGGCTTTACATCATAGAGCAAATTTGTCAAATGCAAAAATTTGATCTTTTATACGAATACGAAGACGGCTTTCACTGTTTTAAAATATCCCTGCACGCTCAAAAAAGGCTAGTTAAATAAAATGAAAAAAGGGTTAGAAAAATTCAACGAACTCATAGACGCATTTGGCAAGTTGCCCGGAGTCGGTAAAAAATCAGCCGCGCGTTTTGCGTATTTTGTTAGCACGCAAGATACTTTTGCAGGCTTAAGACTTGCTCAATGCATAGAGGACGGAGTTCGTTTTATCAAGCGATGCGAATGCTGCGGAGGACTTAGCGAGAATGAAATTTGTGACATTTGCGCCGATGAGAGTCGCGATAAAAATATAATAGCCGTCGTCGAAAGTCCTAAGGATATTTTAATATTTGAGCAAAACGGCATTTATAACGGACTTTATTTCGTTTTAGACGATATAGACGACGCATCGATAAATAAGCTCAAAACGATGATTCAAACAAACGACACCAAAGAGATAGTCTTTGCTTTTACACCAGGTCTTAATACCGACGCGCTAATGCTTTACGTAGAAGATAAGCTAAATATGACCGAAATAAAATTTAGCAAAATAGCGCAAGGCGTTCCTACCGGCGTTAGCTTAGAAAACGTAGATATGCTCTCGCTTTTAAAAGCCTTTGAAAGCAGAACGAAGGCTTAAATTTTACGCAGATGCATAAAATTTAAGCTCGCAAATAAGCTAAACGGGGCAAAATTTTAAGCAAGCGCCGCATTTAGATAATAATCAAGTTGATCGCGTCTTAAAATTCTTATAAGATTAGTGCCTGTCTCTGATACACATCG
>JAJQAF010000104.1 GCA_021203945.1 Campylobacter sp. | reverse complement strand
TCGGTATGCGTGCCTGTTATAAATAAATTTTTACTCATTTTTAGCCTTTAAAAAAACGTAAATTTTGCCAAAGCCTAACAAAAACTATGCTAAAATCGACGAAAAATTTTGAAGGTAAAATTTGAAGGAAATTTTAATCACAAACGATGACGGCTTTGAAGCCAAAGGGCTTTGCGAGCTAGCGAAAGCTCTGCGAGAGATAGCCGACGTCAATGTAACTATAGTCGCTCCAAGCTCTGAAAAATCGGCATGCGCACACTCATTGACGCTTACGAAACCGCTTAGATTTATCAAAATCGACGATAATTTTTTCAAGCTTGACGACGCTACACCCAGCGACTGCGTTTATCTCGCGCTTCACGCGTTATATCAAAAAAAACCGGATTTGATAATAAGCGGCATAAATCACGGTGCGAATTTGGGCGAGGATATTACCTACTCCGGCACTTGCGGAGCGGCTATGGAAGGGGTTTTACAAGATATTCCGAGTATAGCTTTTTCGCAATTTTATAAAAATAATTCACTTGAAGAATTCGGCTTTGATCTGGCGTGCGATATAGTAAAATATATCGTTCCGCGCGTGCTTGAAGGTAAAATTTACTTACCTCAAAGGCAATTTTTAAACGTAAATATCCCAGCCGTTTCACGCAAAGAATTTAAAGGATACCGAGTGGTCGCGGCAGGCAGGCGCAGCTACGCCACTCACGCGACGCTAAATCGTAATCCGCGAGGCGTTGAATACTACTGGCTAGGCAACGCCGCGTTTGACTATGAAGACGAACAACAAAGCGACATAGGCGCGATCAACGACGGCTTTGCGAGCGTTACGCCCATAATGCTCGATATGACGGCGCACTCTAGTTTGGCGGATTTGCAAAGAAGTTTTGAATGAGCGAGGCAATCGATCGTTTTACGCGTGTCAGATGGCTTTTAGGCGATAACTTCGCAAGACTTCAGGCGGCTAAAATTTTAGTATGCGGCGTAGGGGGCGTGGGCGGAATATGCGTCGATACCTTAGCTCGTAGCGGCGTTGGGGAGATAACGATAATCGATAAAGACAAATTTGACGTTACAAACCAAAATCGTCAAATTTACAGCGAAAATACGGGAAGCGTTAAGGTAGCGGAATTTGCTAAAATTTATCCGAATGTAACGCCGATTTGCGAGCTTATAACGCCCGAATTTATAGATGATTTTGATTTTGCTAAATTTGACGTCATAATCGACGCAATCGATGATATCGGCGCAAAAATAGCCCTGGCAAACGCCGTAAATCCAAGTAAATTTTTAGCCTCGATGGGCGGAGCGAAGAGGATCGATCCGACCAAAATAAAAGTCGCGAGCATATGGAAAACTTCGGTTGATCCTATGGCTAGAAAATATCGCTACGAGCTTAAGAAAACGGGATTTAAAGGCGATTTTGACGTGGTGTTTTCTACTGAAAGTCCGATTTGCAAACCTCTAGGGAGTTTTATGGGAGTTACGGCTTGTTTCGGACTAAATTTAGCCGCTCTTGCGGTGAAAAAAATTTTAAAATCCTAACAACAAGCAAAGTTTCAGCTTCTTGGCGCATTAATTAGCTGTCGAACGAGAAATTTTAAGCTCCTATGATTTAGAGAAATTATTTAGCCCAAATCAACCCGATTTTAATAAATTTCTATTTCACTTCTCTGCTAACCGCAAGCGGGATATAAAGATATTTTACTAAACCCGCCAACTTTGCGATAAAGGTAAAATTCTCCTTGCTTATGCCTTAAAATTTCTCTAAATTTAGCTTTTGGAATTTTTGAATGGTTTATACTTGTTTTTCATTGCCACAATCATGGCTAAAGATTGATCGGGTTAAATTAGGTTTATACTATCCGCGTCAAACCGCTTTACTCAAGGCGTCGCAAATCAAAATATGAAAATATTTCTAAAATTAAGGATAAAAAATGGATTTAGATACGGCTTTATTCTAATCTAACCAAATCGGTATTTTTGTATCCGCAGTTACTTATTTCGAGTAACTTTATACGGCAATTTAAAATAACCAAGAGAGTAGATTTAAATTATTGTATATCCAAACTGCCTGCAGGAGTATCTATGCTAACATTTTCGCTATCGTTAAACGGCGGACCTTTTTTAAGCAAAATAGTAATCTCGGATGCGGTTTTTGGATCCATTTTAGCCATAACCGTCGAAATTTTTTTCGGCTCAAGCGCATACATTATGCTGGCCGCCTGCGTGCGACTCATCTGCGATAATACGTCTGCAGCGGCTTGATCCTTCATTTTTGAGTATGATTCATTGACCTTATCCGTAGTCATGGTGCGAAGCTCTTTTAAAATTTCATCGTTCTTAGCCACTTGCGCATCGATCTCTTTGCGTTTTTGATCGATCGTTTTCATAGTCGCGTTTAGATCGGCTTCTTTTTGGGCTAGCTTTTTTAAACTCTCGTCATACGCCGCCTGAGTGCTAGCGCGAAAAGCTTCAAGAGCTTGCCTTTGCTCGTCTATTACTTCGAGTTCTTTTAAAATTTCATCTTTTCTAGCCTCAAATATCTGCGTGCAATCAACCGGAACATTATAAGCAAAGGCAAAATTTAAAATCGACAAAAATATAAAAATTCTACCCATCGCTAACCTTATCTTTAACTGCAAATTTCATAACCGCAAATTCGTCTAATGCCAAAACTTCAGCTCTTTGTATGCGTTTTACCTCTCGCTTAAAATCCTCTTTTTCAAGATATTTCATCTTTTCATATTCAAGGTTTGCGTTTTTATATTGATGTTCAAAATGTACTACCTCTTTTTTAGCAAGCCCTAATCGCTCCTTGCAAGAAATAAGCTCGTCTCGCATCATTTTTAAAAGCTCTAATTTTCCTCTCAGATCGCCGGCGTTTCCGCTTTTTGGAATTTGGAATTCATCTAATCTATCGCGCGCTTTTTTTAAATCCAATTCAATTTTTTGAACGTTCAATCTAGCCGAGACAAGCCTCGCTTCCATCTTATCCATAAGCTGTTTTTTTACGCGGACGACCTGAGAAAAATTACTTTTCATCTAATGATAGTATCGCTTCTTTCGGGACTTGTGGATATCAATCCGACTTTTATTCCGGTAAGCTCTTCTATGCGCTCTATATATTTTTTAGCGTTTTTAGGTAGATCGTCGTATCTGGCGATACCTTTTACGGTATCCCAACCCTCAAGCTCTTCATAAATAGGCGTAACGTTTTCAAGATCGGTCGGAACGTAGTCGATAGTCTCGCCGTTATATTGATAGGCTTTACAAATTTTAACGACTTCAAATCCGTCTAAAACGTCAAGCTTCATGAGCGCGTATTTATCGACGGCATCGAGTCTGGAGGCATATTTGACGCTTACGGCGTCAAACCAGCCGCATCTGCGACGTCTGCCCGTAGTAGTGCCGAATTCTTTGCCTATATCGCACATCTTGTCGCCTTCGCTACTCTTGTCTTCTGTCGGAAAAGGTCCAAAACCTACGCGAGTAGTATATGCTTTGATAACGCCTATGACCTCGCCTATCTCTTTCGGATTTAGTCCAAGTCCCGTGCAAGCGCCGGCGCTTATAGTGTTTGAACTGGTCACGTATGGATACGTGCCGTGGTCTATATCAAGTAAAGTGCCTTGCGCGCCTTCTAATAGCACTTTTTTGTTATCGTCAAGAGCTTGCCATACAAGACGAGTAGTATTCGTAATATACGGTGCCAACGCCTCTTTATATCTTTTTAGCTCTTCTAAAAGTTCGTCGTGATTTGGAATTTTAACGCCAAGTGCCGCAAAGACGCTTTTATTCATCTCAAAATCGTTCGTCAAAGCCTCGCAAAGCCTTTCGGGTTCAAGCAATTCGCCCACTCTGTGTCCGCTACGACTTATCTTGTCGGCGTAAGTAGGTCCTATGCCCTTTCCCGTAGTTCCGATGGCTTTATCACCTTTTAGTCTCTCTTTTGCCTGATCGATTAACCCGTGATGAGTTAAATTTAGATGAGCCTTATCGCTTATATAAATTCTGCCCTTAATGTCGTCGAATTGAGCCATCTCGTCTATCAAAACATCGGGGCTTACAACTACGCCGTTACCGATGATATTTACTATATTTTTATGTAAAA
>JAJQAF010000222.1 GCA_021203945.1 Campylobacter sp. | reverse complement strand
CTGTAGTATTTTGCTCAGTAAAATTTCCGATAAATTCGGTGTTCCTTCTCTTATAGTTTTTCTAGGCGTAGGCATGCTTGCAGGTTCCGACGGTCTGCTCGGCGTAAATTTCGACAACCAATTCATCGCTCAAAACGTCGGTATGCCGGCGCTTATCTTTATACTTTACGCGGGCGGCTTAGAACGGATTTTGCCGCTATAAAGCCTATATTCGGGCGCGGACTCGCGCTTGCCACTATCGGCGTCGTATTAACGGCTTTAGCAATAGCTCCGATTGCTAAAATTTTACTTGATTTTAGCTGGCTTGAGTCGTTATTGCTAGGCGCTGTTATATCCTCTACCGATGCGGCTGCCGTTTTTGCGATACTAAGAGCAAAGAAAATTTCACTAAAAAACAATCTCGCTCCGCTTTTGGAGCTTGAATCGGGATCAAACGATCCTATGGCGATTTTTCTTACCATGAGTATTATCCAAATGATCGCGCTAAATACGGTTCCGTCGGCTTACGAATGGCTTGGAACGCTTTTAACGCAATTTGGCGTGGGTATTGCGATGGGTTATATTTTTGGCGCAACCTTGCCTTCGATTTTCAACAGGCTAAGACTTAAAAGTTGGGGTTTGTATCCGGTTTTTTCGATCGCTTGGATCTTACTTTTATATACACTTTGTTTTAAAATCGGCGGCAACGGCTATTTAGCGGTCTATATAGCTGGAATTTTCATAAACAAAAAAGAATTCGCTCATAAAAAGAATTTGATAGGTTTTCATGACGGCATAGCATGGACCATGCAAATAGTCGTATTTTTAACGCTGGGATTACTCGCATTTCCTTCGCAGTTGCCTAGTATTGCCTTTATGGCGTTTATACTTGCTCTTTGGTTAATGTTTATCGCCCGTCCGCTCGGCGTATTCGCTTCGCTTTTGTTTTCCGGATTTTCTAAAAACGAAAAGCTCTTTATATCGTGGGTCGGATTGCGCGGCGTTGTTCCTATCGTGCTTGCCACATATACTTATATAGAGGAAATTCCGAACGCAAACATAATTTTCAATATCGTATTTTTCATGGTTCTGGCGTCTATTTTCATACAAGGTATGTCTCTTAGTTTTGCCGCCGATAAATTTAAGGTAAAAAATAAAGACGTGCAAGAGGAGCCGGCGAAGGTTCAAAATTCACCGATATTAACCTACGCTTTGCGTCAGCACACGATACATTTCGGTTCGAAAATGATAGGTAAAAATCTTGCCGAGCTTGAGCTGCCGAGTGAATTTTTGATAATCCTAGTAAAGCGCAAAAACGAATATATAAAACCAAGCGGCTCTACGATCTTTGATGAAGGCGATTTGTTGTTGGTTCAGTGCGAAAATCAAGTGCTTTATCAAGACACGATTAAAAATTTAATATATTAGTTCGCTTCTTGGGTGCAAAGCGGGCTAAATTTACCGGCTATCCGCTCGCTCCCAAGAATTTAATTACGCTTTAATCCCACCAAAAATACCAAAATTTCTGCGTTTTAAGCTCGCAGGCAAGTCCTCCGATCGTGCCTTCGTCGCTACACTGTTCGATCCTGTCAATGCAGAAGAAATAGTGTTCGCTAGCAAGCCTTACGGCTTCCTCGTCGCTTAAATTTAGCGGCTTTTCTAGCACGAATTCCAGCTCGTCGCCGCTTATAGCGCAAGGTAGCGCACCGTAACGCTCATACCACGTCTTTGCAGCCGCCATCATCGTAAGTTCGTCCGGGCAGTCGTTAAAGCCGCCAAAAGGCAGGTAGGCAAAAACTTCCCACGGATGTTTAACGGGAATTTTAGCCAGGATGATCTCTTTTGTCAGTTGCGTGTCGTAATCCCAAATGCTAAGAAGTTGATCGGGTTTCGGATCGTCGTTTTTGATTTTGCCTATGGCTTCGGCGTCGCCTTCAAGTTCGCTAAAATTTTCGTCGTATTCGCTTTTTAGATCGGGCAGAGGCTTTGAGAGCGCGTTTGCGGCGAAAGTTTTTACGTCCGCGCCGTTTAAATTTTCTTTTATAGACTCAAGTAGCGCATCATCCGCTCGTATAAAAATCGGTGTAAAATTTTGCCTCTTGCCGTCTTCTAATGCCTTAAAATAGGCGTCCATCATCACATCGTCGTCAGCTAAGCCCTCAAAAATTTCATACTCGCAACCAAGCAGTTTTACGATCTCTTGTGCGTTTTTGCTCATCTTTTTTCCTTTATAAAAGTGTAAAATCAATCCTCTAAAGCCTGTTTTAAATCATCTATCAGGTCTTGTGCGTCTTCTAATCCGACGCTAATCCTGATAAGTTCTTGCGTAATCCCCGCTTTTAAGAGCTCGTCTTTGGAAAGCTGTTGATGAGTCGTGCTTGCCGGGTGTGTTATCAAAGACTTCGTGTCGCCGATATTTACGACTATTTTGAAGAGTTTGACTTTTGAGAGTAGCTTTTTGGCGCGCTCGAAACTATCGACTTCAAAGCAAAACAGCCCGCTAGACATAGCGTTTTTAAAATATTTTTTTGCTTTTTGATGATCGGCGTTGCTCTCAAGACCCGGATACGATACGCTTTTAACGAATTTATGAGAATTTAAAAATTGCGCTATTTTTAAAGCGTTTTGAGAATGTCTTTCGATGCGAACGCTAAGCGTCTCAAGTCCTTGTATCAGCTGCCATGAGTTAAACGGCGAGATAACCGCGCCTATATCGCGGACGACGGCTAGCCTCATTCTTAGCGTATAAATATCGAATTTATCCGTCATATTCGCATATACTATATCGTGATAGCTAGCGTCTGGAACGTTAAAGTGTTCGTATCTAGGGTTTGCTTTTATCTTATCGTTTAGGTGTTTTGCGCTTACCACTACGCCGGCTAGGCTAAGCCCTTGCCCGCTCATATATTTACTTGCGCTATGCACGACGACATCTACGCCTTGCTTTAACGGTTGAAATAAAATGGGTGTGGGAACGGTATTGTCCGCAATCGTTATTATGCCGTATTTATTAGCGATTGAGACTATTTTTTCGATATTTGGTATGGATATTTGAGGATTTGAAAGCGTTTCGAAAAATATCGCACGCGTCTTATCGTCTATTAAATTTTCAAGATCGTCCGCCGTGTCGCTATCAAAAATTTTAGCCGCGATGCCAAAGCGCTTCATAGTATGCGTAAAAAGCACGGTCGTTCCGCCGTAAATTTTTTTTGCGATTATAATATTATCGCCCGCACTTGCTAAATTGACTATGCTGTAAAACAACGCCGCTTGCCCGCTAGCCGTAGCGATCGCAGCAGCACCGTCCTCAAGGGCGGCTACTCGCGCTTCAAAAATATCCGTCGTCGGATTACCTAGTCTCGTGTATATATGTCCGTTATCGGTCAGATTAAACCTAGCCGCCGCCGTATCGGCGTTTCCAAAATCGTATGCCGTGCTTTGAAATATCGGAACGGCCATTGTTCCAAAATGTGAATTAGTATCGTATCCCGCATGGATTGCCAGTGTTTCTTGCTTCATTTCCGCTCCTTAAAATTTAGGCTAATTATACATTTAAAATTTCAATATTTAAGGTTAAATTTTAAAATTTGATATAATTTCGTAAAAAACGGAGAAAATGTGAGCGCAGCAGACGATAAATTTAAGCGCGTCAGGTATCTAAGAATGCTTGAAAAGGTTGCAAAATCGGCGATAAACGGGCTAAAGCGAGATGATTTCGAGCAGGAAGCCTTTGCACAAAGAACTGCTAAAAATATAGAGCTTTTAAGCAAAATTGAGCCTGTATATCTTGATCAGCCGTATGCCAAGGCGCTTGAAAATTTTATAAATCTACTCGCCTCAAACATTTCGCGAGAGGAGCTTTTAAAAAGCGCAAACGCACTTGATAAGCTTAAAAATTCTAAAAATTATAAAAAAGAAAAACATAAAAATAAATTTAAGGACGAGCATTGAAAACGATTATTTTTGATATGGACGGCACGATCATCAATAGCGGCGTAGCTATAGAAAAGACCGTTAACGAGGTAAGGCAAGAGATGGATTTACCGCCGCTTGATAAAGATTTTATAGAAAAAGCCAAAAAAGAACCTGGTAGAAATTTGGCGCTTGATTTTTACAATCTAAATAAGCCCGTTGCA
>JAJQAF010000007.1 GCA_021203945.1 Campylobacter sp. | reverse complement strand
GTAATGAGAATGGGAAACGAAAGAGCCGGAAAGAGCGCCTTCATAAACTACTCAAATATGGAATATCCTCTGGGGGATAGTCTTGATACATACAAAAAAATACATCAAAGCACTACGAATTTTAATCTATATGTGTCAAAAGACGGTGCGCTTATAGATACCGAAGGTGTTCATTTTTCTCAAGAAGCGCTTTTTAACCCTGCTTCAACCGATGAGCTGCCCGAGGATGACATAGAAAAAAATAAAGACTTTTTGCTTAAAAAAAGTATATGGCGAGAATTCTTAAATTTCTTAAATAAAAATATGTTTCATTCAAAATTAGACGGTGCTATCCTTATAATAGATACGCAACAATTCTTGGAAAATCCGCAAGAGTATTCAAACGACCTTATTCGTTATTTGGTAAAACGAGTTAATGACTGTGAAAATAGCTTGAAGATAAAATTTCCTATCTACATAGTTTTTAGTAAATTGGATTTAATAGAAGGTATGGGCGATTATTTCAAATTGTTTAAAGATGATATTGCAAGTAAAGCTTTTGGGCTAAGTTTGTCAAATAGTTTCTCAAAAGATGATTTGAACAAAGATTTTAAAGAGCTTAGCCGCTCTTTGCTTTATAATATTATGAGTAAGAATTCGTTGGCCCATTCTCTAGAAGATAAAAAAAGATCATATTTGTTTTTAAAACAATTGGACAATCTTTTCGCCTTGGTTGGCGAGTTTGTATTGAAACTACAAGATGAAAATTCGTTAAAAAATAGCTCGCCGATTAAAGGCGTATATTTTGTTAGTGCGTTTCAGGAAAATATTCCCAGAAATTATCTAATCAATACGATTTGTGAAAAATACGGCATAAAAAAGCCTCTAACAAGAGCGTTTGGAAACTATAGCAAACAAAGTTATTTCGTAAAATCTCTTTTAAAAGATATAGTGTTTAAAGGGCATATATTAAATCCTCTTTTGAGTAAAAGCATCGGATCGAAAGTGTCAAATATTTTTATTATTTTATTAATTTGCGGTTTTACTTATTTTGCCTGCGACCATTTCTTAAATTTAAAAAATAAAAAAGAGCAAGAGGCACAAAATACTTTATTATCACTATCATTGCTTCTTGACGGACAAAAGTATTCTAGCTATACGCCTACCCAGAAGATAGAGTTGTTGAGTAAGCTTAAAGATACGTTAAAAATTTATCCAAGACTTTTTTCCGGTGATACAAGACTAGAATATCCTCTTTTGGATATTTCATATAAAGGATTTGAATCCGCCAAAAAACTATATCAAGAGCTAACAATAGATTTTTTAAAACATACCATCTTAGTTGAGTTAGAAGATATACTTGCGACACAAACCGATACGGATAGCTTAATAAAAGCGTTTTATATGTATCAATCGCTATTTGATAAAAAATTTTTAAATGCGGATTTATTTAAAATTTGGATAAAAACAAACTGGGATAGATTTGCGAAATACAATATAGGCAAAGATGATTTTTTGTCTTACGTTGACGGTGTATTAAATGCCGATCTTTCAGGTATATTTAAAAATGAAGATCTGATAAAGGCGACAGACGAAAAGCTTTTAGAAACAAAAAAGATAGAAAGGCTTTATTCGATTTTGGAATTTGTTTCGTATAAGAATGCCAAGGAATTTTATAATATCGAGCAAGAGATTCCGGATATTAAACTCGTAGTAAAAGAAAGCGACGGATTTAGTCCTTTTAATAAAATTTATACAAAAGAGGGCATGAAACAATTTTTATCCAATTTAACTACATATATAGACGATACCGCCGGTATTGAGCGATGGTTGTTCGACGATGCACAAAACGAAGATGTAAAAAGCGCAAACAGTTCTGACGATAAAATAAATTTGCGATTAGACGTAGTAAGGCTATATTTGCAAAAATATAAAGAAAAATGGAATTTTGTACTAGAAGGTATATCCCCGAAAAGTTTTAACTCTAGAAAAGAAGTTCTGGACGAACTTGAGGTGTTATCAAAGGTTAAAAATCCCTTAAATTCTCTGATAGACATCGTAAATTTAAATACCGATCTAAACGACGAACCGTTTTTAAAATATATATACGGGTTAAGTTTTCCTTCTACCGAGATTAGAAAAGTATTTTCTAATTTCAGTACGGACTTTAGTCGGTATCATACTTTAAACGATAAAAACGAGAGCGGCGGTATTTTAAATACTATTAGCGACGACGTATCTAAAATTCATAAGAAAATTTTGGATTTTAATTATGAAATGTTACAAAGCGAGAACGATAAGATTACTTATGTCATAGGAGGAGTTAAGAATGAAAACGATCCGTTTGTTCTCTTAAATAACGATTCAAAATCCTTACCGATTGAGCTTGCGGAATACTATCAAAAATTATCTAAGCTTTCATGGGAACAAATGGAAACGGGAGCCTCTGCTCTTTTAAATTCTTTATGGCAAGATGAGGTTTATAACGCATATGCTAATGAAATAAAGCCGTTTTATCCTTTTGACGAGTCTGCGAGCCAATCCGTAAGCACTCAAGCGTTTAAGACGTTTTTCGGCAAGAACGGCACTTGGAGTCAATTTCGCGACAAATATTTAAAAAAGGTTTTGGTTAAAGGCACTAACGGATATAAAATAAAATCGGCATATGCAAATGATTTTAAATTTAGCAAGTCATTTTTAACAAACATTTCCTTGCTAGACAATATAGCAAATACCATGCTTGATTCAAATGATAATGTTAAAGTAAATTTTTATCTTAAAGCTGTAGATTTATCCGCCGATTTTAGCAATATAAGCATATCTTACGGAGGCAATGAAAATATAATTTATGACCATACTATTCCTTCAAGCTTATATGTGGTATCTAATAATTTCGATACCTCTACTCAGTTGAAATTTATAGCAAAATTTCAAAACGGCAACAAAGTTGAACAAAAAATATTTAACGGCGAATGGGCTTGGTATAGATTGCTTAGAGAGTCTAAATATTCTCAAGGTAATTTGTATTCGTTGTATTTAGGGCAAAAGCAAGAATCTTATTTCGGTTTTGAAGTTATGCCTAATAATGCCGAATTAATGAAACTTATGCAGGTAATACCTTCCGTTAAACTACCTAAAAATATTCTAAATTGAGGAAAATCATGCAAATAGCCGTTACTATACAAAATTTAGAAAATGCGACGAACTATTCTTCTAAAATTTATATTTTTGATGAGAGCGGCGGCGATATAGGAAGCGATAGTAGCTCCGCTCTTTTTTGTCAAGACGTTAATAGCTCCATACAGCCTAGGCATGCCCGCATAAGCTACGAAGAGGGATTTTTTACTATTGCGCCTTATGAGAATTGTGACGTATTTTACAACGATTCTTTTTCAAAACTAGCTATTGGCTACGAGACCGTTATAAACGAGGGCGATATATTTAGAGTAGGGGATCTAAAATTGATTTTTATAAATCCCTCAAAGATAACCGAATATGCTGATAAGACACAAAAACTTATAGAAAATACGCCGAATTTCGATAGACTTGACGATATTCATCTTGAACCTAGGGGTAAAATTTTGGATGTCGATTTTAAAGAGCAACCTAATGTCGGCGTCTTTCCTGAAAAAAACGACGAATTTTATATTATGAACGAACCGCATACTCATATCCGAGAGGTGCAACGACCTTTGGCCCAACAGACTACGCAAAATATGCTTTCGTCGCAAAATTTAGACTCTTTGATAGAAAAATTTATGGCGGAATTTCATACCGACATCAAACCAAGCCCTATAGAAACAAATTGTGCGACTTTAAGCGTTAAAGATTTGGAAGCCATACTTTTAACTATACCCCTTAGCAATTCTACAAAACTTGTAAATACGGTTCTTATAAAGCTTGTTTGCAAAGAGCTATATTCTCATATGTACGACATAGTGGAAAATAACTCGTTTTTTAAGTATTTGTCGGATGCCATAACCAAAAGCACCCAAGAAAAGAAAGCGGCTTTTGAATATCTAGTTTTAAAAGCCCTAGAAAGCTATATATCTAAAAAATAGTTAGAGCTATATTATCTTTTGCTTGCTTTGTCAGTTCGTTAATCGTATCTCCGAATTTTATTCCGTCCGCAAATTCCCAAACCGGCAGAGACTCTTTTCTGATAACCTCGTTAAAG
>JAJQAF010000009.1 GCA_021203945.1 Campylobacter sp. | reverse complement strand
TGATTTGAAAACAAATATTATCAAACTTTTTGATTACGATAAAAGGTGCTTCGACGTTTTAAATTTACTCATCGCAGTTCGTGATGAAAGCACATCGCTGATTGCTAAAAACGGGGATTTGGTAATGCTTAAATCTTATTTTGAAAATCCGCATAAGATTTATGAATTCTTTTGCGAAACGGGACTTTGTGAAATCTTTAAGGATGGTAAAATTACGAATTTATGCGATTATGTCTTTGGCGTGGAAGTCGGACTTGATAGCAACGCTCGTAAAAATCGCGGCGGGAAAAATTTTGCAAAAATTATTTCAGAAAACTTTAAGAGTGAAAATATTTGTTTTCAAATCATCTTTACCAAGCAAGAAGTTAAGCGTATTTAGTTTTATACGGGCGGTTTGCAAATTTTCATCGCATTTTTTAAAATCCGTAAAATAATCTAGCGTCGCATTCGTCTTTTGCAATAAGCCTAAAAAATCGTTAAATTCAGTTAAATTTACTTTCATCTAATTCCTTGATTTTTGCTCTGCTCGCTAGTTTCAAACTCCACGCTTTTAAAATTTTCAGCGTCCAAAACTATCTCGCAATTTTCATAAGCCGTTTTTGCGATCTTACACGCTTCTTGTTTATTTCTTGCTTTAATAAAAATCTTTTTTATTAATTTTTCGGTTATTTTTACTTCAAATTCTTTCATATCGCACTATTTGACCTCACGCACTCTTTTTCGTATAAATTCGCGACGGCTTCGTAATCAACGAATTTTACGTTTGCGGCGATGGGCTTGTAGATGGACGCACTCAAAACACTCTCAAACCGTCTTTTTCTAGCCGTATCGGCAATTATAAAAAATTTCGCACCGAAGTCTTGAAGTTCGTAAAATTTATTCAGCGAATTTTTAAAATCCGTGCTGTGCTCAACTTCAAAAAACGAATGCGGAATCTTTCGCTCGTTAAACCAAATCACGTCTATCGTTTTGGCAAATTTTAAAATTTGCGGATAGGTAAAGTCGTAAATTTGCGATAAATTCGCAATCTCGCCGAGCTTTTTATCAATGAAACAGTTGCGATTTTTATCTTGCGGCGGTATGTAGGTCGTGAAATTTCGCAAATTTCCTATGTCTGCTATCAAGCCTTGATAATACGAGTGTGAAAAGTCGCTTTGTGCTATATTTTTCTCGTCTTTTACGCCAAGTTCTTTTAAAATTTCGGTCTTTTTCTCGTTTAGTCCCCAAAGCCCGGGCTGAATTTTAAAAAACTCTCCGTTCGTCTGCACGATACGCCGAATCGTAGCAAAGGGCGTCTTGGTCTGCCATGAGCTAACATCGGTCGCCGCGTAGAGTCGCGAGAGTCCGGCCGCTCCGCCAAGCTTACGCAAAGCGAGCAAAACTTGATCTTTTTGGCTCATCGGTTAGACAAATACTCCTGCAAGCTTTTTACTTCAAACACAGAGTAGTTTTGGACGCTTTTTATTGATTTAGTCGCCGCAAGAGCCGCTCGCATCGTCGTAAAATACGGAATTTTAAATCTAAGCACGTTTTGACGGATTTTTTTGCCGTCGTCGGCGTTTGATTTGCTGTCGCTAGTATTTATAACAAGCGAAATTTCGCCGTTTTTAAGCCTATCTTCAATATTCGGACGACCTTCGCTTATCTTATAAACAAACTTGGCGTCTATACCGTTTTGCGATAAAATTTGATGCGTGCCGCCCGTTGCGATTATGCCAAATCCCAAATCTATGAGCTCCTTTGCAAGTTGCACGGCATAAGCCTTATCGCCGTCGGCTAGAGTTACGAAAACGTTTCCGCAGGTAGGCAGGCAATTACTCGCCGCAATCTGACTTTTAGCAAATGAAGAGGCGAAATTTGAGCTTATACCCATAACTTCGCCCGTGCTTTTCATCTCCGGACCCAAAATCAAATCCGCTCCGCTTAGTTTATTAAACGGAAAAACCGCTTCTTTGACGCAAACATGCTCTTTAATGCGCGGTTTTAAAACGCCGTTTTCTTCGTAAATCACGCCGTAATCGTCATAAAATTTAAGCGCCTCGCGTAAATTTCCCTGCCACATAACTCGTGTGGCGACTTTTGCCATCGGTATGCCCGTAGCCTTGCTTACAAAAGGCACGGTGCGGCTTGCGCGCGGATTGACCTCGATCATATAAAGCTCGTTATCGTAAATGGCAAACTGGATATTCATAAGTCCCACGACGCCTAAATTTAACGCAATGTCCCTTGTTTGGGCTTGAACTTTGACTATTATATCTTCGCTTAAGCTCATCGGCGGCAAAATGCATGCGCTATCGCCGCTATGAATGCCCGCCTCTTCAATATGCTCCATTATCGCACCAATAAATACGTCCTTGCCGTCGCATATAGCATCGACGTCAAGCTCGGTTGCGTCTTGTAAAAATTTATCAATCAAAACTGGAGAATTGTTACTAACCTTAACCGCCTCGTTCATATATTCGGTAAGCTCGGCTTCGTTATGAACTCGCCTCATAGCGCGCCCGCCAAGCACGTAACTCGGACGCACAAGCACGGGATAGCCTATGGCACTAGCTTTTGCGATCGCCTCCTTTTGGCTAATCGCCGTATCGTTTTTAGGCTGAAGCACGCCTATCGTGCTTATAAATTCGCTAAATTTCTTTCTATCCTCGGCTATATCAATAACGCGTGCAGTCGTACCGATGATTTTCGCACCGATTATGCTTAAGCGTTTGGCAAATTTAAGCGGGGTTTGTCCGCCGAAATGCACGATCACGCCGTCGGGGTTTTCTTTCTCAATAACGCAACGCACATGCTCAAAATCAATCGGCTCAAAGTATAAAATATCGCTCGTGTCGTAATCGGTGCTGACGGTTTCGGGGTTGCAGTTATACATTATCGTTTTTATACCCATATCGCGCAAAGCATAGCTTGCATGCACGCAGCAATAATCAAATTCTATACCCTGACCGATACGATTGGGACCGCCGCCGATTATCATAACTTTTTTCGTATTATCCGCCCGTATATTTTGCGGGATTTTCGTGATATTAACGGTTGAGTAAAGATAAGGCGTAAGCGCCTTAAATTCGCCCGCACACGTATCCACTTCGTTATATTCGTGATTTATGACTAGTTTTTCGAGCGCAAATAAATATAGTTCTGGCTAAGTTCAAGATTATCTTTTTCGTTTATCAAAACGGCTATCATCTTATACGAAAAGCACAAAGTTTTGGCTGTGCGAAGTAAATTTTCGTCGTTTAAAATATCCATATCAATTTTGCTTTCAAATTTAACTATCTGATAAATTTGATCCAAAAACCACGGATCAATTTTGCTAAACTCATGCACTTGCTCCACGCTAAAGCCGTCTCTAAAAGCCTGCGCGATATATAAAATTCTGGCTTCGTTTGCGTTTCTAAGCCCGTAAATCAAATCGTTTTTATTTAAATTTATAGCGTTAAATCCGCTTAAATCTCGCTCCATTGAGCAAAGCGCCTTTTGGATACTCTCTTTAAAGGTTCTTCCTATCGCCATCACTTCGCCCACGGACTTCATCGCCGTGCCCAAATAAGGATTTGAGCCCGGAAATTTTTCAAACGTAAAGCGCGGAATTTTAGTTACTATATAATCAATAACCGGCTCAAAGCTGGCGGGCGTGCCCGTGATGTCGTTTTTGATCTCATCAAGGCTAAAGCCCACGGCAAGCAGTGTGGCGACTTTGGCTATCGGATAGCCCGTAGCCTTGCTGGCAAGCGCCGAGCTGCGACTAACGCGCGGATTCATTTCTATGACTATCATGCGTCCCGTTTTTGGATGGACGGCGAATTGAACGTTGCTGCCGCCCGTATCCACGCCTATTTCACGTAAAATTTTAAAGCTCGCGTCGCGCATAAATTGATACTCTTTATCGGTTAGAGTAAGTGCGGGCGCGACCGTGATACTATCTCCCGTATGCACGCCCATAGGGTCAAAATTCTCAATGGAGCAAACGATAATGCAATTATCGTTTTTGTCGCGAATGACCTCCATTTCATACTCTTTCCAACCAAGCAAACTCTCTTCAATTAAAATTTCACGTATCGGACTTGCATCAAGCCCAATTTGCGCTAGTTCGCGAAATTCATCAATATTATAAGCAACTCCGCTTCCCGCACCGCCAAGCGTATAACTGGCTCGGAT
>JAJQAF010000164.1 GCA_021203945.1 Campylobacter sp. | reverse complement strand
GGCTTAAATCGGGCGTATTTTTATTTGAAATACTAAATTTTATCTCTTTGTCAAAATAGACGACCGTGATTTCGCGCGCCGCACCGAAAAACAGCTCGCCCCGATAAGGCGACGGCTTCTCGCGTTTAATGGTCGCTAATTCGTCGAGTCCGCTCGAAATATTTTTAAAAAAATCGTTCATTTTTGTCCTTTTTAGGCTTTAAAATTTTTAAACTATAATTTTAAAGCGATATTTCTATCAAAGTCCTTAATAGCCGCTTGCAAAATATCAAAAATATAAATCGCCGCTAAGATGCGACTTTGAGCGACGGTCGCAAAGCCGCTCGGCGCTTCTTTCTTAAATTCTTTACCTCAATGCGCGCGACTTAGACCGAATAACGATACTTTATCGTCTAAGATAGCGCAAGGTTCGTTTGTTAAAACTCCTTGCTCGCTTTATCGCCTCGCCATTTCCCGATTATTTCGATCGCCGTTATCGCATCGTCAAATGCCGCCGCGACGCTGCCGATTTTAAATCCAAACAGACGCCGTGCGAGTAAATTTCGTATAATCTCACGCTCTCATCGATCGCGTTTTGCCCGATTTGGGTAAAATTTCGCTTGCGTCTCAGGATTTTCGCGAAAGTCTTTTTATTAAGATTGAGATTACAAACAAAGCATTTATCGCCGTCTTTCAAACCCAAAAATAGCTCTACGCAAGCTAAATCCGCGATGATACGCGCTGCGCCGCCCGCCGCTAGCCCATCTTTGCGCGCTTGGATTTAGCGTCCGAATTATCACGCCAAAATCGCCGAATACCGCTAAAAAAAACGCTTTTTCCAAGCAGGCTAAGCAGTTCGTCGCTAGCCGGCGGGGCTTTTAATTTATCAAATCCGTTCTCATTTTCGTATTATACGGTTTTTTGGGCGTTTTGCGGGCGACGTTTGCGCACTAATTTAAACCGACCATCAAGCGGTTTACCGCATCGCGCGCACATTTAAACCCATTTCGCGCTTAAATTTAATAGACTACCTTTTCAAAAATATTAAAATTTAAGCCAAGCTTAGTTTATTTTAAAATGCTTTGTTAGGATAAAATATCGATTTGCAAAGCGGCTATTAGGCGGTAACGTCGCGATGATTAAAACCATCCGCGCTTGCCGCGTTCGTTATAGTATCAAACGCCCGTAACGGCTACTTTGCGATCGTTTGCGCCTAGGTTTAACGATAATATTTTTAAATTTAATCCATCCAAAACGCCCAAAATATGCGTTGATAAGCTAAAAACGTAGCGATTTAATTATTATCTTTCTTAAAGATTGTCTTGCATATCTTTAAGAATTTTTATTATGGCTTCTCTATTTTTGGCGGATTTCATAAACGCGGGCAGATGATCGCTTGCGGTTTTGCTAGTTCGAAACTTGCCCGGCTCTTCTCGCAAAGTAGCGCCTATGTAGCCCATTAATACGCCAAATGCCGCTCATTTAACGCCCGGACGGCTTTGAGCGAAACTCCGAGAGATACCAAAGTCGCACGCCAAAATACAGCTCTTGGCATCCGTGATTTGCGAGCCTACGACATAGTCTTTGCCGCACTTGCTTTACTTCGCCGTTCATCGCCTCTTGGCAATACGTACAGGCGACTTTGAGGACTTTACGGCGTTGCTTGACCGCGTCCAAAATTTCCACTCTGTAATGCCTGCGACAACTAATGCAGCGATTATCTTAATCGCCCTTATTCCATTCCTTTAAGCAATGAGCGCATTTTAGCGTGATTTTGTTTGGTTAAAATCGCCTTTTTAGGCAGTTTGGGCACTCTACGGCGACGACGCCGTCAGCCGTTTGCCGTTCTAGCGAAAATTTATAATAATTCTCGTCTTTCACGCGTTTGCTCATATTTTAATCCTTGTTTGCGACCAATTTGGCATATCGCCGTTTTTGAAATTTTACCTTAAATTTAATCCTTTTTCATTAAATTTAACCACGAAACGAGTTTAAATTTAGCCGCTCAAGCCCTAAAATCGGCTCGTCTAATCTTTTTCTTTGCTTTTTTAAGTATAATTTTTGAAATTTAAATTTAACGGATACAAAATGGATAAGAAAAATTTCACTTCGCGCTGGGCTTTTATCATCGCTTGCGTGGGCTCTGCGGTAGGAATGGCGAATGTTTGGGGCTTTCCCTATAAAGTCGGCGCAAACGGCGGCGGTGCGTTTTTAATCATCTATATTTTTTTTATCGCGTTATTTTCTTATGTGGGTTTGTCCGCCGAATACGCTATCGGAAGGCGTGCGAAAACCGGGACGCTCGGCTCATACGAATATGCTTTTAAAACGCGAAATTTAGGCGTTCTCGGCAAGATTATCGGCTGGATACCGCTTGCTGGTTCTTTGTGTATCGCCATAGGTTATGCAGTCATTATTGCTTACGTGCTAAAGGCGCTTACGCAAGCGCTTACGGGCTCATTAATGAGCGTGGATACGAACACTTGGTTTGAAAGTTTTGCCCTTAGCGGCTATTCGGTCGTGCCTTTTCACCTCATCGTCGTAATAGGCACGCTTTTAACGCTGTTTTTCGGGGCAAAAAGCATTGAAAAAACCAATAAAATCATGATGCCGCTATTTTTCATTTTATTTGCGATTTTAGCGATTAGAGTAGCTATGCTACAAGGGGCGTTTGAGGGGTATAAATTTATGTTTAAAGCCGATTTTGGCAAGCTTAGCGATCCGATGGTGTGGATTAATGCCATGGGACAGGCGTTTTTTTCTCTGTCTATTACGGGTTCGGGTATGATCGTCTATGGCGCATATCTTTCAAAGAGCGAAGACATCGTGGATTCTGCTAAAAAAACGGCGATTTTCGATACGATTGCGGCAATAGTGGCGGCGTTTGTTATGATACCCGCCGTATTTGCGTATAGTATGGATCCGGCTGCGGGTCCGAAGTTACTTTTCGTAACATTACCTAAAATTTTACAAGATATGCCGGGCGGGCAAATTTTTGCGATTATTCTATTTACGGCGGTTATTTTCGGCGGTATCAGCTCGCTTCAAAATATGTTCGAAGTCGTTGCCGAGTCGATTTTACATAAATTTCCGCGCATCAATCGTGCGGGCGTGCTTGTGCTTCTTTGTGTTCTTTGTCTTGGAGTCGGGGTGAATATGGAGGCTATCTCAAGCTGGGGGCCTTGGATGGATTTTGTTTCCATTTATATTATTCCGATAGGTGCGGTAATCGGCGCGGTATCGTGGTTCTGGGTGATCAAAAAAGACGAAATAATGGACGAAATAAACACGGGAGCCGGTAAAAAGCAAGGCACGCTTTGGTATAACGTCGGCAGATACGTATATGTGCCGATGGCTCTTATACTTTGCGCTATAGCTCTTAGTAAGCATATTTCGTTTTAATCGGTAAATTTATGGCTTTAGCAGATCTCATAGAAGTTAGTAAAAAATTCGGCGCAAATGAAATTTTAAACGGCGTAAATTTTAGCGTAAACGAGCTTGAACGCATAGCTATAATCGGCAAAAGCGTGCTTATGAAGCTGCTTTGCGCGCAGATTGAGCCCGCGTTCAAAACGGCGTTAAAATTGAAATGCTTGCGCAAAATCCTAAATTTGACGATGTAGCAAGCGTAAGATAGAGACTTTCTGCTTTGCGGTGAAAGTAAAGTTATCTTTTAAATTTAGAAAGTCTAGGGCTTGTATAAGCTCAAAGCCTTTTATTTGGTTATAGACTACACAAACAAGCTTGCTTGTTGCAATCTGATTTATGCTATGTAATATTAGCGAGAGTAACCCGAAAGGAGCTTTTAGCTATTGCTGTAACGATGAAAAACAAGCATATCAATTATTCAAAAATTTCGAAAGCTAAATTTACAGAAATTTTGAAATATTTTTGCCAAAATATTAAGGCTATAAAAACCGGAATTTCACGAAATGGGTCGTGGTGCAAGTATTTACTTAGAATGTCAAAATTTAAAGGAATTAAAAAGAGAATTTTTATCTCCGTCTTAAAGAAAGCGAATTAAAATACAATACCAAAATCAAAGGCGGAGATTTATATCAAATTCTTTTAAAATTGATAAGAGAAAAATCGCTTCGGGTTAATTGAATCTTGAATTAAATGCTTATTTTTTAATCGTCATAGTTTAAGCAAATATAAATTTTAGTAGTTAAAACCAACCTTTT
>JAJQAF010000027.1 GCA_021203945.1 Campylobacter sp. | reverse complement strand
TAAGGCTTAAAAAGCAAAATTTCACGCCGATTTCAACGCCCTCGTTTTAGATATTCGCTATGCCGTCCATATACTCTTCTATCAGCCTAGTAAGGCAAGTATTGCCCGTGATCACGTCGTCGCGAAGCTGTTCGGAGCGCGGCTCTAAGCTATAAACAGTAAATTTATTTTGAGGCTCGCTTAGCTCTTCGGGGCTAAATTTTGCATCGATAAATTTTGGCAGTTCGTTTAATTTCATCGCGCTTTGATCGCCAATTTGGGGCGCGTCTAGTAGTTCAAACCCTCCTAAAATATTGATGACCGCCATTTCGCCGATAGTGTTGTCAAGCAAGATGTAGGCTAAATTGTAGGCCTTGCCCTAGTCTTGGCACAACAGATTTGCCAGCTCTTTGTTGTAGAGTTTGATGTCGATCGTGTTTTGCACTTCGCCGATATAAACGTCGGTTTCTTGACTATTTACGCATGTATCATACATCTTTATGCCCGGAGCTGCTATGTCGGCGCGCTGTTTGCCAAGCGTGCAAATCATCTTGCTTTCAAGCTCTTTCGGCATTTTTTGTTTGATGAAATTTAGCCAAAAAAGTCGGTGCCTTAGTCCCTCCGGCGTGAGGACGAGATCGAGCTTGTTGCCTTGTGTGCCGACCATAAAAAACGACTCGGCAAGGCAAATTTTAAGCTTTTCATCGACCTTTTGCATGGCGGTTTCATACTCTTTTGCGTCCAAATCGCTCTTGATTTCATCGATTACGGCGGCAAATTCACTCCAAAATTTATCCGCTCTTTGAGCAAAATTCGACTTTTCTTTCTTAAAATTAAAAAATCCCATACGGCTTCCTTTGTATGAAAATATCCGCTAATTATAGCACGACCTCTTCATTTAAACTTAAATTTACAGAGGCAGGTTTAAATTTGATTGAAGTTATTAAAAAGTAAGTCAAAGCCCCTAAGTCAAGCGATCAGGGCTATTAAATCCTGCTTTTACGTATCCATTCCGACATTGTCCCAGTCGTTGTTTTTGTATTCGTCAACTAGCCAAAACAGCCCGACGCGACGCTCCATAACGATGCCTTCGTCGATATTTTTCGGCATCGGTTTGTTGTTGATTCTTGCATTCACGCAAGCCCAGTGGTATCGATATATGAGATCGGCTTCATCTAAAATTTCATCTATGTCGCGAAGTTTCGCGGCGGCTATAAAATCGTCTAAATTTTTAAATTTCGCTACGATTTTTATAGCCGTCTCGCCGTCTACGATAGTATCCGGAAATTTTAACTCGTCTATAAATCCTAAAGCCCAAACGAGAGTCCAATAGGCTTCGTATTTCCAGATCATATTTATTATTTCTTGTTCGTCGGCAACGGCGTCTATTACGCGTTTTTCATTTGGAGTTAGGTCGTTTGCCGCACCAAAAGATTCAAGCTTGCCGAGTAAAAATTCACGTTCGTTTTCATAGTTGCCGTTGTTTTGCTCTAAAGCCGCGAGTATGGTTATAAGGCAAGCGACCGCGCGCCTTGCGATTTCTTCGACGCTTCGTCTCCTCGCTTCGTCTTTACCGATAAGCGTCGGCAGCAAGTCGATATAAGGAATATCAAGTTTTTTTTAGCTTTTCAATATTCTCCTCTTTTCTGCTTTGCGGCGTCTTTTCTTTGCTTTTGCCAAAAAAATTTTTAAACATTTTTACTCCTTTATTCGACTGTAACCGATTTGGCTAAATTTCGCGGCATATCGACGTTATTGCCTAATCTTACCGAAATTTCAAGCGCTAAAATTTGCAATATTATCATCATTTCAAAAAATTCACTCATAGGATGATCTTGCTCGCTTGTTTTGATAAAATCATCGCTAAGCTCGAATTCTTCCGGACTAATTGCTACTATGTAAGCATCGCGCGCCGCAAGCTCCAGAGTGTTGCTCTTTGTTTTTTCGTATAAAAGCGTTTTGGGCATTAGCGCGATAGTAAATAGCTTTTCGTCGGCAAGCGCTATAGGTCCGTGTTTCATCTCGCCTGAGGGATAGCCCTCGGCGTGTAGATATGAAATTTCTTTTAGTTTGAGAGCTCCTTCAAGCGCCAACGGATAGAAAATATCCCGCCCGATAAAGAAAAATCCATGCCCGTGCATATAGTGTTTGCTTAGTCTATGTAGCTTTTCTTGTAAGCTATTATCGATATTTAAAATTTGCGGTATATGAAGTAGAGCTTTTATCTCTGTGTCCAGCTCTTTTGCGCTTAGCGAGCCTTTAGCCTGCGCCGTTTGCAAAACAAGCATCCAAAGCACGATTACTTGCGTCGCAAAGGCTTTTGTGCTCGCTACGCCTTTTTCTATGCCGGCACGAGTTAAAAGAGTGTGGTCGGCTATGCGGACTATAGATGAATTATCCACGTTGCAGACGGCTAAAGTTTTTAGTCCGTTTTCTTTTGCGATTTTAAGCGCTTCAAGCGTATCGGCGGTTTCGCCGCTTTGAGATATGACGATAAATAGCGAATTTTTATTTAGTTTTGGTTGTCGATAGCGAAATTCGCTAGCCACTTCGACTTTTGCCCTAACGTTCGCCAATCTTTCGAAAAGATAGCTTGCCGTAACGGCTGCATGATAGCTTGTGCCGCAAGCACAAAGAACTATATCCTCAAGCTCTTTTAAGTATTCGTCGTCTAAATTTTCAAGCGTGATTTTACGATTTTTCACTCTGCCCATCAAAGTCTCGGACACGACGGTGCTTTGCTCGTAAATTTCTTTTTCCATAAAAAACGTATAGCCCTCTTTTTGTGCATAGCTTTTGTCTTTGGGTAGCGCATTAAACGTTATGTTGAGCTTTTTACCGTCTTTGAAAACCGCTATATCGTCAAGACCGACAAAGCCGTAACTTTTATCGTCGAGATAGCAGACTTCATCGGCTACTCCGATTAATGGAGCGTCGGACGATGCAAAAAACAGCTCTTTTTCGCTACTTTTTCCGATCGCCATCGGTGCGGCGTCTTTTGCGAAGAAAATTTTATCAGGTTGCGTTTTTGTGATGAGAAGCGTCGCGTAAGCCCCCCTTAATCTCGCGATAGTCGCCTCATAAGCTTTAAACGCATCCTTTTTTTCTTTTAACGTCTCTTCAAAAAGATGAACGATGACCTCTGTGTCGGTCTGGCTTATAAATTTTACGCCTTTTGCTTCAAGCTCCTCTTTTATCTCCTTGTAGTTTTCTATGATACCGTTATGCACGACAAAAGAGTGTTCTCCAAGGTGCGGATGGGCGTTTATTTCTGTCGGTTTGCCGTGCGTTGCCCAGCGTGTGTGACCTATCGCGACGCCGAAACCGTCGGATATAAAATCTTTAACTTTGTCGGCTAAATTTTCAAGCTTACCTACAGCTTTGAAAGAATCTATCTTGTTCCCGCTCATTACGGCTATACCCGCACTGTCGTAGCCTCGGTATTCAAGCTCTTTAAGCCCGCTTAAAATTACGTTTTTTTTCTCTTTATTGCCTATATATCCTACTATTCCGCACATTTTTACTCGCTTATCAATAAATTTAAAATTTCCTCGCCGTTACGGCACAGCCTATCGCTTTTCTCGATCAAGAAAAGATTGCGCGTTCGATTTTTGATGGTTTGTATTCTCGCACTCGTGATACGAAAATCAAGCTTATTTAATACGCTCATGACGTAAGCCATCAACCCGCGTTGATCTTTTGCGTTTATGCTTAATTTCGCATAATCTTTCGAGTGATTAATATCGAAGTTTATCTCATCTTTATTAATGTTTGGTTTGAGCGGTTTTGGAATTTCACCGACCGTTAGAGAATTTCGCGCAAGTCGCTTAATATCGTTTAGCTCCGAAGCTTTAACGCTTTTGTTAAAATCAAGCCTGATGTAAATTTTCTTATCGAAAAGCTCGAAAATTTCCATATACGCCAAATCAAAATCGGCTAAATTCGCAAGCAATGAGGCTAAATTTACGGGCGTATTCGAAATGATTTGCAGGCTTAAATTTTGCTGATTTTGCACTAAAACGTCAAGTTCTGCGCAATCGTTTGCCGCTTTACTTAAATTTATAATTTCGCTAGCGCCGTATTTTGCAAAGACCAAATTCGAGGTTATTGCCAAAATTTTAGCTGGTAAAGCTTTAGGCAGTTGCTCGTAGGCTTGATTGCGTTTTATTGAGTGCTCTTTTTTTA
>JAJQAF010000011.1 GCA_021203945.1 Campylobacter sp. | reverse complement strand
CTACTATGCATTAAAATATTATGCCGAAAAATTTAACGCTAAAAGCGTTGCCATGATGAACGTTAAGGGTTATAGGAATAATTTTGATTTAACTTTTATAATGAACCACGATCTAAACGAACATCAACTGCAAAATAGCATAAACGTACCGGTAAATATTAACTTTCCTTCAAAAGGAGGTTTTTATAAACCGACTAAAAAAGCTATAGGCTTCATTATAGGGGGAACAAACGAAAAAATAAAATTTGATGAGATATTAATTTTTAATATTATTCAGGAAATAAAAAATAAATTTATAAATTATGAAATTTTAATCACTACCTCGCCGAGAACGCCTTTAACTCTTGAAAAAAAGCTTGAAAGTATTAATTTCGATTTCAGCGTATTTTATTCAACAAATCGGATAAATCCGATAAATGATTTTTGCGAATACTGCGAATACGTCTTTATCACCGCCGATTCTACGTCAATGATAAGCGAAGCCGTATGTAACGGTATGGCAAACGTCGAGATTATCGGCTATCCAAATAACAAGCAAGGTAAATATCAAAAATTTATTACAAATTTACAAAATGATGGTTTTTTACACATTTATGACGGGAATTTATCGCGTATTCCAAGCAAAAAAATATCATTATCAGATATTTTTAAAAGCATAAATTTATGAAAATCGTTCAAATTTTACCCGAACTAAATTTAGGAGGCGTCGAGCGAGGCACGATTGAGCTTGCTAAAAATCTTAAAGCAAAGGGTTTTGATAGCGTGGTCGTTAGTAACGGCGGAAAGTTAGTGCAAATTTTACTAGATGAAGGCTCAAATCATTATAAATTCGACGTTTGTTCAAAAAATATCCTAACTTTTCCCGGTCGCATTTTAGGACTGCGCACACTTTTGAAAGAAATTAAGCCCGATATTATTCACGTTCGCTCCCGCTTGCCCGCATGGCTAGTATTTTTTGCGAATAAAAGCCTTAAAATTCCGGTAGTAGCGACAATACACGGATTTAATAGCATAAATTTTTATAGCAAAATCATGACTAAATTTGACCGCACTATTTGCGTTAGCAATGCCGTAAAAGACTATGTCGCCAAAAGTTATAATATTGATAAAAACTCTCTTGCGGTTATCGCGCGCGGCGTAAATTTGGACGAATTTTCACCAAAAAATTTAGACTTTGATTTTATAAAAAACTTTACAAAAGAATACGAACTTGAAAATAGACTTATAGCGGGGTTTATAGGACGCATTACGCAGTTAAAAGACATAGAAACTTTTATTAAGGCGATCGCTATTTTAAAGAGTGATTTTAAAGACGTCGCAGGGCTTATCGTAGGCGAGGCCAGGAACGATAAGCTAGAATATTTAAGCACTTTAAAAGAGCTTGTTAAAGCTTTGAATTTGCAGCAAAATATTGTATTTGCGGGCGCGTGCTCTAAAATCGCCGAGATTTATAAAATTTGCAATGTCGTAGTAAGTAGCTCAAAAAAACCCGAAAGCTTCGGCAGAAGCGTAGCTGAAGCCATTGCCATCGGCACTCCCGTCGTTGCAAGCAATCACGGCGGAGTAAAAGATATCGTAAAAGAGGGCATTAACGGCTATTTTTTCGATGTGGGCGACGCTGCCGGGCTTAGCGCGAAAATAAAAGCCGCAAGAGAGCTTAAATTTGACGGGTTTAGATATATAAGCGAGAATTTTAGTCTTGAAAAGATGGCTAACGAAACGATAAAAATTTATGAGAGTTTAATATGATTTGGATCTCTTTGGGGCTCCTCGCAATTGCCATATTTACGATATTCTCGCTTAGATTTGCATGGTGGGCGAAGGATATTTCTTATGAATTTCCGCGCGTTTTGACGTATCACATGATTTGTCCGCATCTGCCTAAAAACGCGAGTAAATTTAACCGACTGCGTGTAAAACCGCATGAATTCGAAAAACAGCTCGCATGGCTTAAAAAAAACGGTTTTACGAGCTACTTTTTAAGCGAACTGGCAAGTTTGGAGCAAAAGCCCGCAAAGGCGATTTGTATTACTTTTGACGACGGATATCGCGACAATTTTACAAACGCTTTACCGATTTTACAAAAATACGGATTTAAAGCGACTATTTTCGTTGTAAATCATCGTTTTGCAAGAAACTGGGCTACGGATAAGGATTTGGCTAAATCGAGCGACGAGCTAAATCGCGAAGATATGCTAAGTAACGACGAGGTTAAGAAGCTTTTACAAAGCGGACTTATAGAAATCGGCTCGCACACGCTGAATCACGCGAATTTGCCTAGCCTTGAAGCGAGCGATCAGCTTAAAGAGATGTGTGAATCAAAGCTGCAAATCAAGGAGAAATTCGGCGTGCGTTGCGACGCTTTTGCTTATCCTTTCGGCTTTTACGACGAAACGAGCGTGCGTTGCGCGCACGAAGCGGGATTTAGTTGTGCGGTTACGACGAAAAACGACGTTTTCAGACCGAGTTATTCAAATTTGCAGATTCCGCGCATTATGATTAGCGGCAGACAAGGGATTTTAAGCTTTATTTTAAAGATAAAAAAGGGTAGAAACAGATGAACTGGCGTATTTTGTTTTTAAAGCAAATTTGCTTAACGCCGAATTGCGTAAATTCAGCGCTAAATAGATTAAATTTAAAAGAATTCGCCATATTTACACTAGCCGTTATAAAGCGCTTTTTAAAACGCAAGATATTTAATTTTGGAGATAAATTTTGGCTACGTTAAGGCACGCGAATTTAAAAAGAGAAATTTCGCCAAACGTGACTTTACATTAAAAACTATGAAATTTAAAAGGAGATTTATGGGCGCAAATTTAAAAAAATATATAGGCGATAGCCCGCAAAAAGGGATATTTGTATTTTTGATTTCGGTTTGGATTATCTCTGTGCCGTTTAAAAACGCCATATATCAGCTCGCCAGCTCGCTTTTAATCTTATATTTTTTAATTTATCTCGCAATTTATAAAAATTTTGCTCCGCTTAAGAACAATTTAAAAAATAGCAAATTTTTGGCAATAGGATTTTTTCTCGTAGTCTTTTCTATGGTTATAGCAAATTTACTAAACCCTGAATTCTTGGCTAAAAAATCATGGCATATAACTGCGATGTTTATCATGCGGTATGCTCTTATTTTCGTGATTTTAGCTTATTTTTACACGCTTGATTTTTTTGGCAAAAAAGAGCTTGTTTTTGCGGTATTTACATCGTTTTTTCTTTTAAGCTTTACGGCAATTTATCAAATTTTAACTAATCCTGCCGGTATGTTTAACTCCCATATAGGACTTACCGGAAGCCTCGCGCATCATAATGCCATGGGGCTTAGTATGGGGCTTGCGGTAAGTTCGGCAATTTCGTTGTTTGCTTACAAAAAAAAGTTAAGTTTAGCATTTACGATTTATTTTTTATTTTTTATGATTTTCTCGTTTTCGCGTTCGGCATGGGTAGCGAGCTTTGCTGCCGGAGTTTGCTTTATAGCGTTAAATTTTAAAAATTTTACGCTTAACGATAAGAAAATTCTACTCTCTTTCATTGTTTTATTGATTTTAGTTTTAATAGGGCTTTTTGTCGGATTCGATAGCTTTAAAGAGCGTTTGGATATGCTTTTATCCGGAAATTCTAGCAACAGATATTTGATTTGGAAGTATTCTTGGGATAGAATTTTAGAAAGACCGATTTTTGGTTGGGGGATAGATACGTTTAGAAATTTACCAAATAGTGTCGTTCATATTAGCAGCGATTTTAACTCCACACATAATCTAATGCTGGAAATCTTGATTTATACAGGAATTTTCGGCTTTATTTCAGCACTTTTTGCGATCGCGGTTTGTTTAAAAAAACTTGCTAAAAGTTCCGCTCTTTTACCGCTTGGCGTTCATTTTTTAGTCGTTACTCAGTTTGATTTTGGTGCATACACTTCAAAAGAATTACTTAGCTATCTTACGATTTTGATTTTTTTAGCTTACGCGGACGGATTTAAAAAAGGCGACAAAAATGATATAGACAAAAGCGCAGATTTAGTGCAATCTCACCACGAGGCGTAATTAGTGAAAATAGTTTATCTTTGCTGCTAGAGAGTTTGATGATGCGAAGAAAAAATCATAGTAGATTAGTTAAACGAGATTTGGAAAAAACCCGATGTCGCAAAAATATTTCATAAAGTTTG
>JAJQAF010000173.1 GCA_021203945.1 Campylobacter sp. | reverse complement strand
ATCTTAGTTTCGGGGTCGTCGCAGGCGGAATTTTACAAGTTTTAGCCCATATCATAGCCATAAAATTTAACGGAATGAATAAAATTTTTTGGGGCGGAGTTAAGGGCTATTTAAAAGGCAAACGCGTAAATTCCAAAGGGTTTTTTATAAATTTTTATCACGGGCTTTTAGGCTCTTCGGCTATGCAAATAAGCGCATTTATGGATACTTGGTTAGCTAGTTTTTTAGCAAGCGGGAGCATTAGCTATCTGTTTTACGCGAACCGAATTTTCCAGCTTCCGCTAGCCATTTTTGCTATCGCGCTCTCACAGGCTCTTTTTCCAAAAATTACAAAATTGCTCAAGGCTAAAGACGAACAAAACGCCCTATTTTGGACAAAAAAAAGCTTTTATATCCTATTTGGCGCGTTATTAGCCGCGAGTGTTTGCGGCATAATACTTTCGGAGTTCATTATATGGCTTTTGTTCGAGAGAGGAAATTTCGACAGAGCCGATACGCTTGAATGCGCAAGGGTTTTAAGCGCCTATCTTATCGGGCTAACGCCGTTTGGATTGGCTAAAATTTTTTCACTATGGTTATACGCAAGAATGCAACAAAAACTAGCGGCTAAAATTTCAATCGTTTGTTTGGCGGCGAATTTAATCCTAGCCGTTATTTTAATGCGTCCTTTCGGAGCCGCAGGACTTGCGCTGGCTAGCTCCATAGGCGGATTTTTACAACTATTTTTGTATGTGCGGGCATTTGGCTGGGGTAAATTTTTAGGTATAATCGAACCTAAAATTTTAGCGACTATATTTTTTGTTTTAGCGTTCTTGGGCGCGATTTTAGTATATTTAAAGGAAATTTTTAATGCAAATTTTTGATAGCGTAAAAAAAGAAAAGGTGACTTTCGAGCCTATTGTAAGCGGCAAGGCGAGTATATATCTTTGCGGACCGACCGTGTATGACGACGCGCATTTGGGACACGCCAAATCCGCCGTTAGCTTTGATATGCTTAGACGCGTCTTAATCGCTCTGGGCTATGAGGTAAAATTTGTTCGAAACTACACGGATATAGACGATAAAATTTTAAAAAAAATGAGCGAGACGGGCAAAAGTTTAGAGGAGATCACGCAACGATATATAGCAAGTTACGAATCCGATATGAAGGCGCTAAACGTAATGGAACCCGACATCAAACCAAAGGCTACGCAATGCCTTGAAGCGATCATAACATACATTCAAAAACTCATACGAAACGGCGTGGCATACGAGCTGAAAGACGGAATTTATTTTGACGTCGGTAAAGACGAACAATATTTTAGTATAAGCGGGAAAGATAACAACACCGAGCTTATCGCGCGCGTGCAAGGAGCCGAAGGCAAACGCGGAGAGAAGGACTTCGTGCTTTGGAAATTCGACGAAAAATGGTATAAAAGCCCGTTTGGTAGAGGCAGACCGGGTTGGCATAGCGAATGCGTAGCGATGATAAAACAATATCTATCCAATGAAGGCGAATACGAAATAGACATCCACGCCGGCGGCATAGATCTGCTCTTTCCGCATCACGAAAACGAAGCGGCTCAATGCAGATGCGCCGAGCATAAAAAGCTGGCAAAATACTGGATGCATAACGGCTTTATAAAGGTAAATAACGAAAAGATGAGCAAAAGTCTAGGCAACGGCTTTTTCGTAAAAGACGCGTTAAAAATCGTTCAAGGAGAGGTTTTACGTTTTTATTTGTTAAGCAGCCATTACCGCGCGCATTTTAACTACTCGCTTGAAGATCTAAACGCTAGCAAAAAGCGACTGGATAAAATTTACAGGCTTAAAAAACGCGTGTTTGGAGTAGGCGCCGGCGTTTGCGAGCCGAAATTTAAATCAGAAATATTAGAAGCGCTTAAAGACGATCTAAATACCTCAAAAGCCCTTGCCGTCGTAGATGAATTCGTAAAAAACGCAAACGACGCCCTTGATGCGAACTCAAAAAATAAATCGCTAAAAGAGGAAATTTTAGCGAATTTGAAATTTATCGAGCAAGTATTTGGCGTCGGTTCTACGGATTGCTTTAAATATTTTCAATTCGGCGTAAGCGAAGACGAAAAATCAACGATAGAGGGGCTTTTAGAGCAAAGAGCGCAGGCTAAAAAAGATAAAAATTTTTCCAAAGCCGACGAGATAAGAGAACGACTAAACGCTATGAATATCGGCATAATGGATACGCCTAACGGCACGACGTGGGAGAGATTATGAAAAGAGAACTCGGCATAAAAGGCGTATTTAAAAGATTTTCACCGTATTTTAAAGACTACGTTCCGCACTTTATAATCGCCATAATAGGCATGCTCTTTGCCAGCGGCGGAACGGCGGCGAGTGCATATCTCGTAGAGCCCGTGTTAAATAAAATTTTCGTAGAAAAAAACGAAACGCTTTTATATGTTTTGCCTTACGCTATTATCGCAATATACGTTCTAAAAAACGTGGGCGGTTTCATGCAGGCTTATTTTACGGCTTATATCGGACAAGATACAATAAGACGCTTTCGCGAAAAGATGATAGGAAATTTGCTGACTTTAGATATGGCGTTTTTTAACAAATATCGAACCGGAGAGCTAATAAGCCGATGTATAAACGATATAGAGCGCATTCGCTCGATCGTATCCACAATGATACCCGAGCTAGCAAGAGAGGCTGTCACCATATTGGGTCTCATCGGGGTCGTCGTCTATCAAAGCCCCAAACTCGCATTTTTCGCGCTAATCGTTATGCCTTTGGCTGTTTATCCGATCTCCAAATTAGCCAAGAATATGAAAAAAATTTCATACAAATCACAAGAAAAAACATCGGACATATCCTCCGCGCTAAGCGAAATTTTTACGAACATCGAAATCATAAAGGCAAATAATGCTCAAAAATATGAGCACGAGCGCTTTATCGGCGAAAATAACAACTTTTTTAAACTAAATTTAAAGAGCACGAAGATCGAGCAATTGGTAAGCCCGTTAATGGAAACGATAGGTTCCGTCGGTGTCGCGGCTGTTATCATAATAGGCGGCAAGGGCGTCATAGACGGCACTCTTACCATAGGTTCGTTTTTTTCGTTTTTAGCGGCGCTTTTTATGCTATATACGCCGCTAAAACGTATCGTAAATATCTATAACAAAATGCAAGACGCCGTCGCCGCAAGCGAGAGGACATTTGAATTATTAGACGCTACAAGCGAAATAAAAGACGGTCGAAACGAAATCTTAAGCGATATAAATTTTATAAAATTCGAAGACGTGAGGCTCAATTACAACGAAAAAGAGGTTTTAAAAGGCGTAAATTTCGAGGCTAAAAAATCGCAGCTCATCGCATTAGTAGGCTCAAGCGGCGGAGGTAAAACATCGCTTATGAATTTGTTAATGAGATTTTACGACGCAAACGGCGGTAAAATTTTAATAAACGATACCGATTTACGAGATATAAAAATTTCATCTTTGCGTCAAAATATCGGGCTTGTAACGCAGCGCGTCTATATTTTTAACGACACGGTCGCTAAAAACGTCGCTTACGGCGGAGAATTCAGCAAAGAGGCGGTTATGAAAGCCTTGAAGTTGGCAAACGCTTGCGAATTCGTAAATTCGCTTGAAGACGGAGCGGATACTATTTTAAACGAATTCGGCACAAACCTTTCGGGGGGTCAGCGCCAACGGATCGCTATCGCTCGCGCGCTTTATTCAAATCCTCAAATTTTGATATTCGACGAAGCGACAAGCGCGCTTGATAACGAGAGCGAAAAAGAGATAACCGACGCCATAAACAACCTTCGTAAGCAAAAAATAATCTTTGTGATAGCGCATCGCCTAAGCACCGTGCAAAATGCCGATAAAATCGCCGTTTTACACGAAGGAAGGATAGTTGGTTTCGGCAAAGACGGCGAGCTTGAAAAAGAGTGTGAAATTTACGCAAAACTTAAAGGCAAAGCCTTAGTTTAAGGCGATTTTAGATAAAATCTCGAAAATTTTGATATTTATAAAGAAGAGAAAATGAGCGTTAATTACGATACTTTAAAATCGATTTTTTTTAAATTTGACCCCGAAACGGCGCACAAAATAGCCGAGTTAGGAATGGTTTGGGCTAATAAAATTTTTCTGGGTTGCCTAAGCTTCGTCGCCACAAAATGCGTAATAAACGACGCAAGACTTCAGCAAAATATATTAGGCAGCATATACAAT
>JAJQAF010000214.1 GCA_021203945.1 Campylobacter sp. | reverse complement strand
TGTATATTCTATAAAATCAGATGCTCGTTTTTCAAACGTTAAAGAGTTTGAAAATATTATATTGACCGCAAAATCAGACGGCACTTTATTAAAGCTAAAAGACGTAGCAGATATTGAGGTCGGCTCACAAAGTTATGCGTTTGAGGGTTATTTGAATAACAAAGCATCCGCGCCTATGTTTGTGTTCTTGCAAAATGACGGAAATGCACTTGAAACTGCAGGTTTGGTCGAAAAGCGACTAAACGAACTGGCTGTTAGCTATCCTCCGGGCTTTAAACATACCGTAGCATACGATACTACAAGCTTTGTCGAAGTCTCCATAAAAGAGGTTGTAAAAACATTTATAGAAGCTTTAGTGCTTGTTATGATAGTTATGTATTTTTTCTTAAAAAGCGTGCGAGCTACGATTATTCCTATGCTTGCCGTTCCTGTCTCTATCATAGGAACGTTTGCGGGTTTTTATGCTATGGGCTTTTCTATAAATTTGATTACGCTTTTTGCGCTTATTTTGGCGATAGGTATCGTTGTCGATGATGCGATCATCGTTATAGAAAACGTTGAGCGTATTATGCATGAAGAAAAGGACATAAGCGTAAAAGACGCCACTATAAAGGCTATGGACGAAGTCGCGACGCCGGTTATCTCTATCGTTCTCGTTCTTTCGGCTGTTTTTATTCCGGTTGCGTTTATGGAAGGTTTTGTCGGTATTATACAAAAGCAATTTGCACTTACTCTTGTCATTTCCGTTTGTCTTTCGGGTTTTGTGGCTCTTACGCTTACTCCCGCGCTTGCCGCTATCATGCTTAAACGCGGTGAAAGCAAACCGTTTTGGATAGTTAAAAAGTTTAACGACTTCTTTGACTGGAGCACAAGTATGTTCTCAGCGGGAGTAGCAAAGGTATTGCGCCACATTATCGCAAGCCTTATCGTAGTCGGGATAGTGATATTTGCGATGATAGAGCTGTTTAAAATAATCCCAAGCAGCCTCGTTCCTAGCGAGGATAAAGGATATGTTATGACCATTGGGGCGTTACCTCCGGGCTCAACCTCAAAAAGATCGGTCGAAGAAGCTCATAAAATGACCGAAATGTTTTTGACCGATCCGAACATAGATTTGGCTCTTTCTTCTGCGGGATATGATATAATAGCAGGCTCTTTACGTGAAAATGCTCTGTTGTTTTTTATAAAACTTAACGACTGGGATCAAAGAAAAACGCCCGAATCTAGCGTAGATGCGATTATAGCTAAGTATAATAAAGCCTTTTCCATGTCAAAAGAATCTTCAAGTTTCGTATTAAACGTGCCGCCGATTACGGGTTTATCAATAACTGGCGGTTTTGAGATGTTTGTTCAAAATAGAAGCGGAAAAGACTATAATGAGATAGAAAAAGACGTCTCACAGGTCGTCGCTAAAGCAAATCAACGCCCCGAGCTAGTTCGAGTAAGATCTACGCTTGAAATAAACTTTCCGCAATATAACATAAACGTGGATTATGAAAAAGCTCGACTTTTAGGTGTTAGTAAAGCGGATATATTTCATACTCTTGCCGCGACTATGGGCGGATATTATATAAACGATTTTAGTATGCTCGGTAAAACGTATCGCGTATATGCAAGCGCAAAAGAGAATTTTAGAAATTCTCCGGAGGATTTAAGAAACATATTCGTAAAAAATTCTGCGGGAGAGATGGTGTCGTTAAGCTCGGTCGCAACGCTCACAAGGAGTATGGGACCTGATCTTGTCGATAGATTTAACCTTTTCCCGGCAGCTAAAGTAATGGGTGATCCGGCACCGGGATATACGTCGGGCGATGCTCTAGACGCTATCCAAGAAGTCGTTAAAGAAACTCTTAATCAAAATGAATATTCTATCGCTTGGGCGGGCACTTCTTATCAAGAAATAAATGCGGCAGGCACCGGAACTATAGCGTTTATATTCGGTATGATATTTGTTTTTCTTATCCTGGCGGCTCAATACGAACGCTGGCTTATACCGCTTGCCGTTATTACAGCCGTTCCGTTTGCGGTATTCGGTTCGCTTCTTGCTACATGGGGCAGAGGACTTACAAACGATATATATTTTCAGGTAGGACTTTTGTTACTTATAGGGTTGTCGGCGAAAAACGCCATTTTGATCGTAGAATTTGCGATGCAAGAGAGAGAAAACGGTAAAAGTATATTTGACGCCGCGGTGAGTGCGGCTAAACTTCGTTTCCGCCCTATCGTTATGACCTCTCTAGCATTTACGCTCGGAGTTTTCCCGATGGTTATTTCAAGCGGTGCGGGTGCTGCCAGTAGGCACTCTTTAGGAACGGGCGTCGTAGGCGGAATGATAGCGGCATCGACGATTTCCATATTTTTCGTTCCGCTCTTTTATTATTTACTTGAAAATTTAAACGAGAAGTTTTGGAATAAAGGCAAGGTTGTAAAACATGACGGAGGTGAGGTAGATGCGTAACATAGATATTATTATTATCGCTTTATTTATAACGGGTTGCTCTTTTGCCCCGCAAATGCCGGATGTCAATACGACATTTGAATACAAATATCAAAGTAGCGATATTAACGATTATTGGTGGAAAGAATTTAACGACGAGAGATTAAATACGCTTGTCGATGAGGCGCTTAAGCACAACATTGACTTAAAATTGGCGTATATAAATTTACAAACGGCGGCTTTGACTTTAAAAAATTCTAAAGCCGATCTGTTTCCTACTCTCGGAGTTAATGCGGATGCGGGCAAAACAAGAACTAGCGGCGAAACATACACCGGACAAGATAACGTAAAATACGATAGCTTTTCGGTAAATGCCGTATTGAATTATGAGATTGATCTTTGGGGTAGAGTTAGAAATTCTATCGCATCTTCGGACGCCCTGTTACAAGCTAGCAAATATGACTATGCAAACGCTCGCTTGACCATCGCGTCAAACGTAACGCAAGGTTATTTTACGCTTGTTTCGTTAAGAATGCAGGAGCGCGTGCTAGAAGATACGCTGGCAAGCTATATTGATACTATGAACTATCGCAAAAAGCAACTGGAGGCAGGAACGATTACGCAGATGGTTTATTTACAAAGCTTAGCGTCAGTTCAGAGCGCGCAAATCAGCCTTACGAACGTAAAAAATTCTATCGTTAGCGCATCAAACGCACTAGCTATACTTTGCGGAAAGAGCAATAACGAAATTTTAAACGAGATAGTCGCTACAGGTGCGTTATTGCCGCCTCCTCCGCAAATAACGGCGGACATTAGCTCGGATATTCTACTTCGTAGAAGCGACGTAGCTAGTGCGTATGAGAATTTAAAAAGCTCAAATGCGTTAATCGGTGTGGCAAAGGCCGCATACTTTCCTACGCTTTCTTTGACCGGGATTTTTGGTTTTAGCTCAAAGGATCTTGACAGATTGTTCGTCCAAAACGCAAACACGTGGTCTCTTGCCGGCTCTTTAACTCAAAGCGTGTTTGATTACGGTAGGCGTAGAAATAATGTGGAGATAGCCGAGCTTGCTCAAAGTGCAAGCGCTCTGAGCTATGAAAAGACGATAAAAACGGCTCTAGGTGAGGTTAAAGTTGCCTTGGAAGATCGTAAAAACGCTATGCAAGTTTGGCAAGATACTAGAAATCTGCTAAATTCCCAAGATGAAATTTATAGTTTGGCAAAAGCTCAATACGATGCCGGTTATAGCGACCATCTTACGCTTCTTGACGCACAGAGAAACTTGCTTACTACAAGATTAAGCGCAATTAGCGCGCAGCTTAGCTTAGACAATTCGGTCGTTGAAATTTATAAAGCTTTTGGCGGTGGATTTACGACGGATCAAGCGATTCAAAAATAAAATTTTATAAAGGGAGTAAATATGTCAAAATGTTTTAATTTTTTGTTTTCTTGGGGATTTTTTATTTTTGCAATCGTTCTTGGCATAGGACTCTGGTTTTTGATAAATTATCTTGAGCGGTTTAGACTGGAATCGCCTTTTGCCGATATAGGTACCATATTCGCTATGGCGACCGTTTTCGGAGTGGTTTTTTATCTGGTAGCGGCTATTTTTGTGATTCCGATCAAATTGCTTAGACAAAAAGCGTAAAAATATTCAAAATTTAGCTTGCAAATTTATTTTGCAAGCTAAGTGACTTACCTCAATCCGCTTTAATAAATTCCACTTGGCTTATACCGACAATCTAAACCGCTTAACTACGATAGTAACCTCAAGTCTTTGCGATGAAGGCAGAAATTTTTTAGAA
>JAJQAF010000013.1 GCA_021203945.1 Campylobacter sp. | reverse complement strand
GAAAAAAGAGCTAAAATTTATAAATCGGAATTTATAGATGTTTATCAAGATAAAGAGTGGAAAAATTAAAATTTTAAAATTTGCAAATTTTAGATTGTGATTTTTAAAATTTTAATTTGTGAAGAGTTAAAATTTTAAAATTTAAAAATTTTAGAAAAGGAGGTAAATAGTGGCGAAAGATGACGTTATAGAGATAGACGGTAACGTGATTGAAGCATTGCCCAATGCTACGTTTAAAGTCGAACTTGATAACAAACACGTAATTTTATGTCATATTGCCGGCAAAATGAGAATGCACTACATCAAAATAATGCCGGGAGATCGCGTCAAGGTAGAGCTTACGCCTTATAGCCTTGATAAAGGTCGTATAACCTATAGATATAAATAAAAATCAGAATATCTCGCTTAAAACGTTAGCGATTTATTCACTAAGTAAATTTAAAGCTGGATTTGGATAAAATCCAACCTTTGCAATAAGCTGTGTGAAGAATTGTTTTCAAAGTTCCCCACTTATTTTGAAAATAGTTGGTTTAAAATTTTTCTTTAAACCTGATGCAGCCCCTAAAAAAGTGGAATAAATTTTTAGGAGACTAAGATGAAAGTTCGTCCTTCTGTAAAGAAGATGTGTGACAAATGTAAAATTGTCAAACGTAGCGGTATCATTCGTGTTATCTGCGAAAATCCAAAACATAAACAAAGACAAGGATAAGGCATGGCACGTATAGCAGGTGTAGATTTACCAAATAAAAAGAGAATAGAGTATGGTTTAACGTATATCTATGGCATAGGTCTTTGCAAATCACGTCAAATTCTTGACGCGGCAGGTATCTCTTACGATAAAAGAGTTTATGAGCTAAGCGAAGACGAGGCTGCGGCAATCCGTAAAGAAATTCAAGAGCGTCATATCGTTGAAGGCGATCTTCGAAAACAAGTCGCTATGGATATAAAAGCGCTTATGGATCTTGGAAGCTACAGAGGTCTTCGCCATAGAAAAGGTCTTCCCGTTCGCGGTCAAAAGACAAAAACAAACGCTAGAACCAGAAAAGGCAGACGTAAAACCGTCGGCGCGGCTACTAAGTAAGGCAAGGGTTAAAGGATAGTAAATGGCAAAAAGAAAGATCGTTAAGAAAAAGGTTGTTAGAAAAAATATAGCCAAAGGTATCGTTTATATCAGTGCTACATTTAATAATACAATGGTTACGATTACCGATGAGATGGGAAATGCTATCGCATGGAGCAGCGCCGGTGGTCTTGGATTTAAAGGAAGTAAAAAATCAACCCCTTATGCGGCTCAGCAAGCGGTGGAAGACGCTTTAAATAAAGCAAAAGAACACGGTATAAAAGAGGTTGGTATAAAGGTTCAAGGTCCGGGTAGCGGACGTGAAACGGCAGTTAAGAGCGTAGGAGCGGTCGAGGGCATTAAAGTAACGTTCCTTAAAGATATAACCCCGCTTGCACATAACGGTTGCAGACCGCCGAAACGCCGCCGCGTCTAAGATATAGAAATTAGGAGAAATTATTATGGCTAGATATACAGGACCTGTTGAAAAATTAGAAAGACGTCTCGGTGTTTCTCTTGCGTTAAAAGGCGAGAGAAGACTTGCAGGGAAAAGCGCGCTTGATAAACGCCCTTATGCGCCCGGACAACACGGACAAAGAAGAGCAAAAATAAGTGAATACGGCTTGCAACTTCGCGAGAAGCAAAAAGCTAAATTTATGTATGGAATTTCGGAAAAGCAATTCAGAAGACTATTTCAAGAAGCTGCGCGGCGCGAAGGCAATACGGGCGCACTTCTTGTTCAGCTACTTGAGCAAAGACTTGATAACGTAGTTTATAGAATGGGATTTGCAACGACTCGTCGCTTTGCCCGCCAGCTTGTAACTCACGGGCATATTCTTGTAAATGGTCGCAGAGTAGATATTCCGTCTTATAGAGTTGAACCCGGCTCAAAAATAGAAGTTATTGAAAAATCTAAAAATAATCCACAAATCGTTCGTGCGATTGATCTTACCGCACAAACCGGCATAGTAGGCTGGGTTGATGTAGAAAAAGATAAGAAATTTGGAATTTTCACTAGAAATCCGGAAAGAGAAGAGGTCATCATTCCTATAGAGGAAAGATTTATAGTCGAGCTTTACTCAAAATAATAGAAGGTGTAACGATGAGAAAAATTACTACATCGGCTTATATGCCAACTGAGATTGAGGTTCAAAGCATTAGCGAAAACGTAGCAAAGATTACGGCATATCCGTTTGAAACGGGTTATGCCGTTACTTTGGCTCACCCGCTTCGTCGCCTTCTTTATACGAGTACGGTAGGTTTTGCACCGATAGGCGTAAAGATCAAAGGCGTTAGCCATGAATTTGACAGCATGCGCGGTATGCTTGAGGACGTTGCGTTTTTTATTATAAATTTAAAGAAAATTCGCTTTAAGCTTAAAAATGATAGTGAGCGCGAGGTTGTAGAATATAGCTTTAAGGGTCCAAAAGAGATTACCGGTGCGGATTTAAACAACGACTCTGTCGAGATTGTAAATTCCGATGCTTATCTTGCGACGATTAACGAGGACGCCGAACTAAATTTTAGCGTCGTCATCCAAAAAGGTATCGGATATGTTCCAAGTGAAGAAATTCGCGAGGAGATAGAGGATGATTATATCGCGCTTGATGCCTTTTTTACGCCCGTTAAAAAAGCGGTCTATGATCTTGAGAACGTTTTAGTGGAGGACGATCCGGATTATGAAAAGATCGTATTTACTATTACTACGGACGGGCAAGTAGGACCGATTGAGGCGTTTAAAAACTGCTTAGAGGCTATGTATCAGCAGATGTCCGTATTTAAAGGCGTTTTAGATATTGACGTTAATGCTCCGATAACTAATATAGATGGCGGCGGTGAGCATGCAAAACTACTTTCAAACGTTGAAGAGCTAAATTTAAGCGCAAGAAGTTTTAATTGTCTTGATAAGGCCGAGATCAGATATATCGGCGAGCTTGCCTTAATGGACGAAAACGAGCTAAAAGAGCCTAAAAAATTAGGCAAAAAATCTTTAGAAGAGATAAAAGCCGTTATGGAAGAGATCGGTTATCCGGTCGGCGGCAATGCGCTAAAAGAAAGCAAAGATCAACTTAGAAAAAAAATTGCCGAACTGAAATCACAAATGAGTGCAAAATAATAAAGGATAATAGATGAGACATAAACACGGATATCGCAAACTTGGTAGAACGTCATCTCATAGATCCGCGTTGCTTAAAAATTTAGCAATTGCGATTATAAAAAGCGAGAAAATAGAGACGACATTACCAAAAGCCAAAGAGCTTAGAAGTTATGTTGAAAAACTCATAACAAGAGCCGGAAAAGGCGATTTTAATGCTCATAGAGCAGTTTTTGCCGCTTTGCAAGATAAAGAGAGTACAAATAAACTTGTTACTCAAATAGCTCCGAAATTTAAGGAGCGTAACGGCGGTTATACTCGCATAATCAAAACTCGCGTTCGTCGCGGCGATGCGGCTGAAATGGCTTATATAGAGCTTGTAAGCGAATAAAATATTCGGGATTTTCCCGAATATTTTAGTTTTGTATAGCTTTATATGAAATTTAAAATTTTATTTTTATCACTCGTTTTTATAATACCAATCGTGTTTTTACTCGGCTCGTCAAATTCCGATAAAAATTTCCAACTCTCTCTTTCGCAAGCCTTAAACGGCGAGAAAATCCTAAAAATTCGTGTCTATAAATCCGCAAGAACACTTGAAGTTTTAACGGATAAAGGAGTGGCGAAAAGCTATAAAATCGCACTTGGGAAAGAGCCTACGGGACATAAAAGATTTGAAGGCGATATGAGAACGCCTGAAGGCAACTACACTATAAACGATAAAAATCCAAATTCGGCGTATCATCTAAATTTAGGTATCTCATATCCCAACAAAGATGACATTGCATATGCAAAATCTATGGGAAAATCAGCAGGCGGCGACATCAAAATCCACGGACTTCCGAACAAATTTAGCTTTTTAGGCGATGAGATATTTTTTAGCTTCGGAGATTGGACGCACGGGTGCATTGCCGTTAGAAATTCCGATATAGAAGAGCTTTTTGAAGCTGTTGAGATCGGCACGCCGATAGAAATTTTGCCTTGATTTTGTTTGGCTCTTTTAAAATATTATATTGATTAAACTAAAATTTTATGCCGTCATTTTAAAAATCAGCAGGATTTAAATTTAGCCAAATTTGCATTTTACTTCGCATTTAATCATATTTATAGCTA
>JAJQAF010000103.1 GCA_021203945.1 Campylobacter sp. | reverse complement strand
AATGTATAAAAATATTTTGTTAGCCCTTTATTTTTTAATTGCCTATATATTTAAATTTTAACGAGCGAATCGCTATAAAAATGGGTTTAATTTTAAGGCTAGGATATACTTTTTCTAGCCTTTATTAAATTTGCTAAACTGCTACTAACGCCAACACCTAAAATTTGCTCTCTTAAAGATACGACTTCGCTAAGCTTCGGCGGCTTGGCGTGAACGGTTTCGTTTCTTATAGTCTGAAGCTTTGAAATGTTGTTCATAAGGGCGTTTTCTATGTATTTGCCAACTTTGGGAATGTGCTTTTGTATGGTTGATTTTACAAGGTAGTTTTTAAGTAAAAAGCTGTAAGTGCCTAAATTCGGTTTATTCGTAAAGATGTCCGCAACGGTGTATTGCCCGCCCTGAACGCTATACTCTATATCTTTTATCTTTGCATTATGCGTTATCAACTCTTTAAAAAGCACTTTTGCGAATATATAAATTTCCTGCTCCATTGTCTTTGAAAGCTTTATAACCACAGAGCTAAGGTCGTAAAGCGGGTTTTGCTTGTTTGTTTGATACTCAAGCTCGGCAGAGATGATATTTTCAAGACTATCAGGATGCATTGAGTATATCAAATAGCCGAAACTATACTCTATAAGCGTATTTTTAAGCGTTAGAAACCGTGCGTTTTTATATATGTCGTGGTAAAATTTCAGCTCGCTTTCAAAGTAGTTTATCTCTTGTTTCATATCCACGATGAGAGGATAAACGTAGGCATTGCCGTAAATGGCGTAAGTATGATTTTTATATGCGGGTGTTGTAAAATTTGCCAAAAAGTTATCTCTAATGCCAGCAAAGTCATCTCTTACAAGCTCTCTTAAATCGCTTATGATAAACCAACTTTCTACTTTAAGCCCCTTTTGTTTGTAGTAAGTCGGTGCGAGTTCGCCGACGTCGCCTTGCGCCACACTAATAACTTTTGCCACAAAAAGGCTTGAATAGTCCGTTAAAAAAGCTGAATGAAATTCTCTTCGCTAGTGTGTGCGTAAATTTTGGCTAGGCTCTCGTCCGAGCTATTTTGCATATCGCGAAATTTTGACATGACCTTACCGAATGCAACCCGCTCATGCTCTCTTAAAATGCTTAAATGCTGCTCTATAACGTCGTTTTGATAATAAGGGTTAAAGAGTATTAAGAGGTTTTTCATGCCTATGCTTTTATTTAAATATACTCTTTATCTTGTCAATCGCTCCGCTTATTTGTACTTCAAACTCGCTTACATCCGCTCTTTTGAGCGCCCCGTTACATTTAGGGCAAACTATCGGTACATCTGCAAGGTTTATGCAGTCGCTTTTATGCCAAATGACCTTGCTAAAACTACAATTTTCGCAAACCACCTTATAAGGTTTGGGTCTTATCATATCTTTTCCTAAACTCTTCTTTCGTAGCTTCACACGCAACTCCAACTATCATAGCCGCACCTAAGACATTATTTACTATCGGATCTCTCATTTTATCCCCTTTTAGTTTAGATTTTATTAAATTTATATATTTTACGAACGGTTTATTTTAAATTTAACCTACTGTAAATCTTAAGCCCAAACACCCACGTAAAAAAACAAATAGGCAGATCTTTTTTATCAATCGGTATCATCACATCTGAATACCGAACGATAACTTTAAGACCGCACCTTTTGCAAACGAAATTAAACGGCTTTGACGGCACACGCATTTTCGCTTTTTTAAATTTACAAAATAACTTGTCAAAGGCATAGATGATAAATTTGCTCATATTAAAGCATTTTAGGGTGTGTTTGGCAATGGAAAAAGGGGATGATACAATTATGCAATGAAATGTTTTTTAAATCAAATTTAAAGGAGATAGGATGGACGAGAAAGGAATTGAGCTAAACTTCGCCAGTTTAGCAAAAGATGGCTTTAAAGCTTTTAAAAAAGTCGCTGATGAACTTACGAGCGATTTAAACGTGCTTATTGTAGGTAAGACAGGAGTCGGTAAAAGCACGCTTATCAATGCCGTTTTTGGCGATGAAGTGGTTAAGGTCGGCTCTGGAAAGTCTATAACGAAAGAAATCACTAAGATAGAAGTAAACAAAAACTTCAATATCTATGACACCAAAGGTCTTGAGATGAAAGATTTTGAATCGACGTTTGAAGATATTGAAAATTTTTTAAAAACGATGGAGACAAAACCCGCTAATGAGCAAATCCACGTCGCTTGGTTTTGCATAGCGGAGAGCGGTAGAAGGATAGAAGACGGTGAAAAAAAGCTATATGAAATTTTAAAATCCAATAACTACGCCACAATACTAGTCATAACCAAAGCACAGCAAGACAAGGACGAAAAGGGCGAAAGCTTTAAAGAAATAGTAAAGCGCGAGTTTCATATTAGCGATGAAAACGACATCCAAAGAGTGCGTGCATTAGAAGTTGAAGACGACGACGGAGAAAAGAAAAAGATAATCGGCGTAGATGAACTTATAGAAAAAACTTACCATAAATTGCCAAATGCAAGAAAACAGGCCTTCACCAGAGAACAGAAACACAACAAAAAGATGAAAGAGCAAGAGGCGTTAAGTATCATAAATAAGTATTCAGCTGCGGCTGTCGCAGAGGCGGCGACACCCATTCCATTTTCGGATATCGCGCTTATTTTACCTACGCAAATAGCTATGATAACTCACCTTACTCACTTATACGGACTTGAAGTAAATGCTGAAAGTATAGCTAAATTAACAGTTACATTTGTAGGCGTTGCCGGTGTTGGCTTTGCGGTGAGAGCGGGTGTAGGAACGTTTTTAAAACTTATCCCTGGTATAGGCAGTATTGCCGGCGGGGCGTTTAATGCGACTGTAGCCGGCAGTGTAACAAAACTCATCGGAAACGCCTATTTAGCCTATCTTAACGATAATTTTGAGCTGATTTACAAAGGCGACTTCAATCTTTTGCTTAATTTTACGGAAGCCGTTATGAAAAACTATGTTGATAAAGCTAAATAATCGCTATATAAGCCGAGCAGGTCAAATTGCTCGGCTATTTTTTTAAAGGCCAATAAATTTAACCCTATCACAAGTGCTGCTGATTTTATAAAAAGTCTAGAAGCAGAGATAAAATATAAAGATGAAAACATAGACTGTAAAAAAGCTGGTTTTAGTAGGTAAAATTTTTTGTATATAGCTAAAAATAGTAAAGACTGAAGAATAATGCAAATACGAGATAAAAGAGATTAAAAATGTTGATGATTTTTCGGGCTTTATATCATATGAAATTGATGAAAAATTTAAAAAACAAGAGTGGATACGCCAAGCCTACGATAATATAGTGCAATACGCTCAAAGCGCAAATTTTTTGATGATAAAAACTAGATGATAAGGGTCGCTTTAAGTAGTTTGACAATAAAAAATGTATAATTAGTAAAAATTACTTTTAAAAAGGACAGAAAATGGCAAAATTTAAACAAAGCTCTTATGGAAAGTATGTAGATACGGATCATGAAAGCATGGAATTTTTAGAAGATATATTTAAGGATTTTATTAAAGAGAGCTTAAACGCTTATAAACAATGGGAGGAATATCACTTTGTAAGCACCGAAAAACAAAGCTTATCTAGTCTTATACCTGCTATTTACAATAGAACAAAAAATATTTGGCTAGAACAAGCCGTTTAAAAGAAAGGATTCAAAGAGCAAACAAGAAAATAATAAAGATCAAATACAAAGATTTATAGATATAGTTACCACTGCCAATGTTGACGATGTTGAAGTTAATTATTTCATTGAAGTAAAACATGGTTTTCATAACGCAAAGACCAATACAGTGAATTCAAAAGAATATGAAAAATGGGAAAAAGCAATAGATCAAATTGGCAATATTACTTACAGAAACTTAACGGGCATATATGACAGACATAGATATGATAAGTATTATAAGGTTGCCTTAATGATAGTTCCATCTTACATAAACTCTATAAATGCCAATCAAAAAAATAAGTTTAAAGATAAAACCGCCGAAGACAACGCCAAAGATCTATTTGAGCAAATAAGAAATAAAAAATAATACGCTCCAAGTTTTATACTAAGCTACAAACTAGAATGTGATAACGATGATAGAATAGTCTATCATTTTATAAATTTCGTCATTAAAGTTGAGAAAATCTAAGGAGTAAAAATGCACCAAAATTTAGCGCAAATTCAAGAAATGAGAGATGAAACAAGTGAGCTTTGCGCAGAAGTAAAACGGATAATGGCAAAAGACGACCTGCCTGCCGGAGCTAAATGCAAGCTAAAACACATC
>JAJQAF010000154.1 GCA_021203945.1 Campylobacter sp. | reverse complement strand
TCTTTACGCCTTGCTTCAGCAATAATTTTTCAATAAGCAAAGAATGCAATTTAAAAATCAAATTTAAGAAATTTTCTTTTGTTTCGGGCGAAATGCTTTCATTACCTTTTCATCAGTTTGGATAAACGCTCCTTTTATCAAGTCTATACAATAAGGAATCGCCGGAAAAATCGGCTCTAAGCACTCCCTTATCGCCTTTGGGCTGCCGGGTAAATTTATGATTAGCGAGTGTCCGCGAATTCCAGCCGTTTGACGTGATAGAATCGCCGTCGGCACAAATTTCAAACTAGCCGCGCGCATTAGCTCGCCAAAGCCCGGCATCATCTTTTCGCAAACCGCCTCCGTCGCTTCAGGCGTTACGTCGCGAAGTGCAGGTCCCGTTCCGCCCGTCGTTAGGACAAGATCGCAACCAACCTCATCGCACATATAAATAAGCCTCTTTTTAATGAGCTCAAACTCGTCAGGTATCACTTCGTAAAAATACTCGCGTTCGCTTGCTATCCACTCATTTAAACACTCCTTTATCGCAACGCCCGATAAATCCTCGTAAATGCCTTCGCTCGCACGATCGCTTAACGTTAAAATTCCAATTTTTGCTTTCATTTTTGCTCCTAGTTATAAGCTTCTTTTAATATATTTGTAGTCATCTCTTTATCGATACTTTCATAAACCAGCAAATACTCGCTCAAGGTTGATATTTGTTCGCTTACACCCTTTAAAAAGCTTACGACATCCTCTTTCGCCTGAGTTAAAATTTGCTCGACGTCTGCAGGGTTTGGTATAAAGGAATTCCCCATGCCATACTCATAAACCATCTTTGACGCCAAATCCTTCGCATAGTTTAAATCGCTACTAGAATTTGAAAATACGTCGTTTTCGTCAAGTTGCAACTTGCACATACCCGCCAAAAAGACCTTTATGCGCGAAAGCATTTGCGAACGCGACTCTATCTCTCTTTCGATTCCGACAAATCTATCCTCTATAAGCGAAATTTTATCAAATTTTACGTCAAACCAATATGCGCAAAGAACCTTAGCCGCCTGATAAGTCGCTTGTATCCTTTTTTCGGATTCCGAATAGCTCAAAACCTTCTTTTTACCAAGCAGAACTTTGTTTAAAACAGCTTCAAAATCGCTCGTTTTTAAAATTTCATTACCGCTTCTAAGCGCATTTATCGCTGCTTCATTGACCAAAGTGCTAAGTGCCGCACCGGAAAATCCAACGCTCATCTTTGCTATATCATTAACGTCGGCTTCACATTTTTTACCTTTTAAATATGTCTTTAATATCGCCACTCTATCTTTTAAATCGGGCATTGAAAGAAAAATACGCCTATCAAACCGTCCGGAGCGAAGTAACGCCTCATCTATCATCTCTATGCGGTTGGTTGCGGCTATCACGATGACGCCCGAATTATCCTCAAAGCCGTCCATTTCGGTTAATAGCTGATTTAGCGTGGTTTCACGCTCGTCGTTTCTAGTTCCGCCCCTGCTCTTTCCTACGGCGTCTATTTCGTCTATGAATATGATTGACGGAGCGTATGATTTTGCCTTGCTAAATAGCTCACGGACGCGTTTCGCACCCATTCCGACATAAATTTGCACAAAGCTTGCGCCGTTTTGATAAAAAAACGGAACGTTCGCTTCGCCCGCAACTGCTTTTGCGACAAGCGTCTTACCGACTCCGGGAGGCCCTATCATAAGCACGCCCTTTGGCATTTTGATACCGAAATTTCGATATTTTATAGGATTTTTTAGAAAATCCACTATCTCGCTAAGCTCCATTTTTACGTCGTCTATGCCTGCCACGTCGTCAAATCTCACATTTGAAATAACCGGCGTCGCAAAAGAGCTTACGATACTCTCAAGATCGTATGCAGGCGTTTTGGTATCGCTTTGTTCCTTATTTCTTATTTTAAGTAATAAAAATATTATTCCCAAAAATACCAAAAAGATAAAACAAATAGTAAAAAATTCGCTCATTACTATATAGGTTTGCGCTCGTTCGACTGGTACTTTTTTGATGAGCTCTTTTACGTCTATGCCGTCTTTGATGATCTTGAATCTGTTGTTTTGCGAATAAAGTATCACGTCGTCTTCGTCTATGACCGCTTTACTTACGAAATTTCCGTCAAGTAGCTGCAAATACATATCATAGTTTATAGTCTTCGGCTCTTTGCTAACGGCAAAACCGAGAATGACGATCAACAATGCCGCGGCTATAATCAAAATATTTTTTTTACTAAATTTAAAACTAAATTTTGGCGTAATTTGCTTCATCTTTAACCTCATATTCGCTTACCTCCAGCCACTCTTTATTTATGTTTCGCGTAGATTTGACAGTTATTTTATTATAAAATTGATCAAACCCTTCATAAAATTCGCCGTTTTTTCGCTCTATCAAAACGCGCAAATTTTCCTTATGTTTGTTTCTAAAATTTTTATTATTTTGCGCTACGATTTGTTTTAGTAAATTTAGCCTGCTCTTTGCCGTATCGCCGCTTACGTCTATTTTCATTTCCGCCGAGCGTGTATTCGCGCGCGGAGAATATACAAAAGCATGTAAATGAGTAAGCGGGAACTTTTTAAAATTTTCTAATGCCTCAGCCCAAACCGCTTCGCTTTCGCCCGGATGACCTACGATAAAATCCGTCCCCAAAGCAAATCCCATATCGCTTAAATTTTCAAACAGCTCAATATCTTTTAATGCGGTATTTCTACGGCGCATAATATTTAACATCTCCTGACTCGTATGCTGAAGCGCGATATGCAAATGCCGTTCAAGCCAACTCTCTTTTAAAATTTCCCTAAAACTATCGTCTATCTGACTAGGCTCAATACTGCCCAGTCTTATGCGTTTTATGCCTGAAATTTTACCTAAATTTTGAAGTAATTTACCTAGACTTGAGCCGGTGTCCTTGCCGTAGCTACCGATATTTGTGCCCGTTAATACCAGTTCATTATAACCGTTTTGAGCTAAGATTTTAGCTTCGTTTATGATTGCATTTTCGTCCATACTTCTAGCCTTACCGCGGACGGACGGGATAATGCAATAACTGCACGCAAAATTGCAGCCTTCTTGAATTTTAATAAACGCTTTCGTATGGTTTTCATAGTTTGTAACAATGTTTTTGTCAATAGAATTTAGATCGCCAAGCTCGAAAAATCGCCGATTTAAATTTAAAAGCGAGTTGATATTCGCCTTTTGACCGGCTCCTACAACTCCAAAAATTCCACCCTTTTCAAAAAGCTCTTTGCCCTTGCTTACCGCGCCGCAGCCTGTCAAAATAACCTTTGCCCCTCGCCTTTTTACCCCGTTTATATAGTTTCTAACGCCGCTATCGGCGGAATTCGTAACGGTGCAAGAGTTGATCACAACAACATCGGCTAAATTTTCATCGCTTACAATCTCATAGTCTTTGATGTAGCTTTTCATAAGCTCCGTATCGTAGATATTCGTTCTGCAGCCGAAAGTTTTAAAAAAAATTCTTTGCATTAAAGCACGCTTTCGCTCTCAAGATCGCTATGCGCGCTAGGATTTTGCTTTCTACCTATATACATGGTTTGCGTAGGATAGGCTATTTTAATATCGTCTTCTTTATTAAAAGCGTCTATGAGCTCCGCGCTTATCGTGCTTCTAAGGGCAAGCGCGGCATAAGAATTCGACATATACCAACTTGAAATATTTATACCGTAAGGTTCAAAAAAAGTAAAAATTCTAGGTTCGACATTTGGATTTTTTACGCTATATTGACTACGAAGTTTAGTCATTTGACGTTTTGCTATATCGGTATAGCCCTTTGAATATTTTCTAACGATATTTTTGGCTATATGCACAGCTTTTTTATGATTACTATCAAAGCTTATAACTATATCAACGCCGTCCCAAACGGTTTTCATTCCGTAATGAGAATAATTTGCAATCATATCCGTAAAAATGTAGTTATTCGGAACAAAGACGATACGACCTGCGCGGCGATTTATCTTATAAGTAGAATACGTAACGTCCTCAAATACGGTCATTCTAAGCAATGATATGTCGATAATATCGCCTACGAACTCCGAGCCGTCGTGAAAAATCCTAACGCGATCGCCTACGTGTATCGAACCGCCGAACATTATCACTATCCAACCAAGCATACTCATAAACATATCTTTCATAGCGATGGCGACACCGGCGGACGCAAAACCAAGCACCGTAACAAGATACGTCACATTTTCGATATAAGCGAAAAGCAATATCAAAACTATAATGGTTACGTTTAGAAAATTTAAAAATTTATTGACCGTGTAAAATCTCTCGTTGTCGGTGATTGT
>JAJQAF010000239.1 GCA_021203945.1 Campylobacter sp. | reverse complement strand
CTTCTATCATTTCGCTACCGCATTTTTCGCATATTTTCGGAACTGCCGTTTTAAACTCGCAATATTGACATTTTAGGACGTTTTGCTTCTTATAAAAGCTCATTCCGATGCTGCAAAACGGGCACTTTATCGTCTCGGCGCAGTTTTTGCAAACGAGATATTTGAAATTCGCCCTAGTCGGCAAACAGATGACGGCTTGTTTTTTTTCGGCAAGGCAAGCGGCTATTTCGCTTTTTAAAATTTCGCTAAGACCCGTTTCGCTCTCGTCGTAAATGTATATTTTTTGTGAGTTAAAAAACGTCCCCTTTAAGCGATAAAATTTTTGCTTGTAAAAGCTCGTAACGCTTGGCGTCGCACTTCCGAGGATAATGCCGACATTAAATTTCGATGCCAAAAATAGCGCCAAATCCCGTGCGTTATAATGCGGACGAGAGCCCGTGTTTTTGTAGCTATCGTCGTGTTCCTCATCTACAACTATGAGTTTTAGACGCTCTAGCGGCAAAAATAGCGCCGAGCGAGCGCCGGCTACCAGCAAGACTTTGCCGCATGCGATATTTTTTAAAATTTCAGCCTTTTTTTTCAGCGTTATTTTTGAATGCCAGATCGCGATCGCATCGCCGAAAAAGCTTTCCAATCGCCTTTGCATTTGCGGCGTAAGCGAAATTTCGGGCATTAAAAATAAAGCTTGATCGCCGCCGTTTAAAATTTCTCTTATTTTGCTTATGTAAATTTCGCTTTTTCCGCTTCCGGTATCGCCGAAAATTAGTGCCGTTTTGTTGGAATTTATGAAATTTAAAGCGTTTTGCTGAGCGTCGTTTAGTTTTGGAGCATTTATAAAATTCGGTAAATTTTGCTGTTTATCGACCGCTATCTCGCAAGAAAGGTCAAAATTTTGAGGCTCAAAAAGTCCGAGCGCTATTCCAAGCTCGCAGGTGTAATAACGCGATATGAAACTAGCCGTTTGCGCTTGCATGGGCGTTAGACGGAGATTTAGAACCTCTAAAATTTCAAGCGTATTAAAACTCGGTTTTTCGCACTCTTTTATTACGTAGCCGAGCGTTTGCTTTTTGTTGAGCGGCACTTTGACGGCGGTAAAAATTTCGATTTTTTTATCGGATTGATAGGTGAGCGGGGCTAAATTTAACCCCTTCGGCGCTACTTCGTAATAAAACATAACCTATTGCAGTTGGCTGCAAAGATTGCCGTTAATGCAGTCAAATGTGCCGTTATTCTCGTAGTATCGAAACGTTGCGCTTTGATTACCAAGCGTAAGAGTGTAGTTGTTGTTTGCCGTTTTACGCCAACCGTTTCTACCGCTTGCAACCTCTTTTATTCCTATCGTAGTAACGTTTGAAAATAAATTTCTGCCCGCATCTTCCAGATTGCTCGGATAGGTCGGATTTCCCGATAGCAAACTATCGTTATAAGCCAGAGATATACCGCTTTGAATCGCCACTATTTGCGCTCTGGCGTTTGTTACGCTGGCGTCGTCTCGCGTAAAAAACAGTTTGGGTAGTGCAATCCCGGCTAAAATTCCTAATATAACAATAACAAAAACAAGCTCTACCATCGTAAAGCCCGCCAGTCGTTTCATTTTTTTCATTTTAATACTTTATCTACGTCTTTTATGACGTTTTTTAACGCACGTTCTTTCGTGTGATCTTCGTAACATTTCTCGATAAAGGCGTTTAAAAGCTCTTTGGGTTCGATAAATTTACGTCCGCCCATAAATTTTCGCCAATCACGCTCGAAAATTTCTGCGAAATCATCGTCAAGCGTGACGGTATAGTCGCGAGATGATATCGTAAGCGTGATTTGTTTCATTATTTACCTAATACCGCCTCAATCTTTTTAAGAACATCGTCGGCTTCGCTGTTTTTCTTATCCAGATCTTCCTCCAAACGCATTATTTGATTGCTTTTTGCCTCGTTTTGCGCTTTTAAGGTTACGATTTGATTGCGTAGATCTTCGTTTGTTTTGCAAAGCTCTTCGTATTTTGCGATGAGATCGTTGACTTTGTCCGTTAGCGTGGTTAAAACTTCGTTGTCTTCAAACATTACAATCCTTTAATCTTAGTAATAAAGCCGTATTTTAACACGAGCAGGCTAAATTCTTTTTAAAATTTCGACGTTTGACAAAAGGTTGGCTTTTGCTATAAAATTTAGGAGTTGATTTTAAAGGTAAAACGTGAGTAATTTTGAAATTTCGTCTAAATTTAGCCCAAGTCCCGATCAGAGCCGTGCGATAAAAGATATAGTAAAGTCTGTAAAATCGGGCTCACACTATCAAACCTTGCTCGGCGTTACGGGTTCGGGCAAGACCTTTACGATGGCAAACGTTATAAAAGAGCTTAATATGCCGACTTTGATAATGACGCATAATAAATCGCTTGCCGCACAGCTTTATAGCGAATTTAAGGGCTTTTTCCCAAAAAATCACGTGGAATATTTTATAAGCTATTATGATTATTATCAGCCTGAAGCCTATATCCCGCGAAGCGATTTATACATAGAAAAGGATAGCGACGTAAATAGCGAACTTGAAAGGCTGCGTTTGTCGGCTACGGCAAGCCTACTTAGCTTTGATGACGTCGTGTGCGTCGCGTCCGTGTCGGCAAACTACGGTCTGGGAAATCCAAACGAGTATCAAGGCATGGTGCAATACCTTAACGTAGGCGATAAAATCAGCCAGCGCGCGCTTTTGGGGCGGCTTGTGGATATGGGCTACAAACGAAACGACAACTACTTTGATCGCGGCGATTTTCGCGTAAACGGCGATGTGCTTGACATTTATCCGGCATATTACAACGATGAAGCTTTGCGTATAGAGTTTTTTGGCGACGAGATAGAACTGATGTATCATTTTGACGTGCTTGATAATAAAAAACTAAAGCAAATCCCTAAATTTACGCTTTACGCCACAAGTCAGTTTATCGTGGGCGCAGATAGGCTAAAAGTCGCTATCAAGCAGATTGAAGAGGAGCTTTGCGAAAGGCTTGCGGAATTTAACGCCGCGGGCAAACTCGTAGAGGCTCAACGCCTAAAACAGCGCGTGGAATTTGATCTGGAGATGATGAACTCAACGGGAATGTGCAAGGGTATTGAAAACTATGCGCGCCATCTAACGGGGCAAAAAAGCGGCGAAACGCCTTATACGATGTTTGATTATTTTGAGCTCGGCGATAAGGATTATCTTGTTATCGTCGATGAGAGCCACGTATCTTTGCCGCAGTTTCGCGGTATGTATGCAGGCGATAGAAGTCGCAAGGAAGTGCTCGTGGAATACGGCTTTCGCTTGCCGAGTGCGCTTGATAACCGCCCTTTGAAATTTGACGAGTTTATAAATAAAAGGGCTAAATTTTTATTCGTTTCGGCTACGCCCAATGAGCTGGAAATAAACCTTAGCGCGGGGCACGTATATCATCAAATTTTACGCCCTACGGGCTTGCTTGATCCGCTCATCGATATAAAAGACAGCGATAATCAGGTTGAAATTTTATTTGACGAAGCCAAAGCAGTGATCGCGCGAGCCGAACGCGTTTTAGTAACGGTGTTGACAAAAAAGACGGCTGAGGAGCTTAGCCGCTACTATTCAGAGCTTGGCATAAAAGTAAAATATATGCACTCCGATATCGACGCTATCGAGCGAAACGAGATAATAAGAGGGCTTAGGAGCGGGGATTTTGATATGTTGATAGGTATAAATTTATTGCGCGAAGGGCTTGATCTGCCCGAAGTTAGCCTTATAGCCGTAATGGACGCGGATAAAGAGGGTTTTTTGCGCTCTACGACCAGTTTGATACAAACGATGGGGCGAGCCGCGCGAAATATAAACGGCAAGGTCGTGATGTTTGCCAAAAAGATAACAAAATCAATGCAAGAAGCGATGGATACGACGCTTGCAAGGCGTAAGCTGCAAGATGAATATAACCGTGCAAACGGAATCGTACCGCGTTCCGCCACGAGAAATATTGAAGAAAGCTTGCACACACAGGACGAGGGCGAGCTATATAATAAAAGTAAAAATTTAGAAAAAATGCCCGCTGCCGAGCGCGCCAAAATCGTAAAGGAATTACGTAAGCAAATGCTTGAGGCGGCGGCAAATTTGGAGTTTGAAAAGGCGGCGGCTTTAAGAGACGAGATAGCTAAGATTAGAAAGCTTTAAAATACGTGAAATCATAGAATTTATAAATAAAATTGACTCGAACGTAAAATTTTAGTCAAATTAAGACCGAATACGACGAAGGAGATCTAAAACACGCTATAAACGTCCCTGACGGCGAACCGATTGAAAACTACAAGGAAATTTTAGAAGCAAACAAAGGCAAAA
>JAJQAF010000152.1 GCA_021203945.1 Campylobacter sp. | reverse complement strand
GTTTAGATATTGTATCTTAAATTTAATAAATTGTTTGTTAAACTAATTACAAGTCAATTTTTCACGGCGTGAAAAAAACGTGAAAAACTTTTGAAAGGTTATAATGAAAATTTTAGGAATCGATCCCGGAAGTCGAAACTGCGGTTACGCAATCATCGAAAAAACGGCTAATAAAACGGCTTTAATCGAAGCCGGGCTGATCAAAATCAAACCGAACACACTTCAATATCAAATCACGGAGCTTTGCGAGGGGCTTGACGTGATTTTTAAAAATCATAAATTCGATGAGGTTGCGATAGAGGATATATTTTTTGCTTTTAATCCGAAAACCGTCTTAAAGCTTGCTCAATTTAGAGGAGCTTTGAGCCTTAAAATTTTACAGCTTCACGGTGATTTTGCCGAATACACCCCGCTTCAAGTAAAAAAAGCAGTAACCGGAAAGGCTAAAGCCGAAAAAGAGCAGGTTGCCTTTATGGTTAAAAAAATGCTTGGTATTACAAAAGAGATTAAACCGCTTGACATCACCGATGCTATCGCGATCGCACTAACTCACGCAAATAATTTAAGAGTTAAAATTTAAAGCGATCTTAATAGGCGACGTCAGAAAATATAGCTCAAAATTCCCGAACGATAGCTTAAATAAGTCTTGAAAAACCGCTAAAAGTAGCTAAATTTCGGTGAATGAGCTTGGTTTTATCTTGACTATATAGCGTAGGCTATACTAAACATCACGGTATTTAAAAAGGAGATATTTACAAATAGCATCGAAAATTGTGCTGATTGTGAGAAATTTTTAGGGTTTAAAATATGCCTTTTGGTACAATGGGCGAGAATTTAGCTGTTAGCGGACTTGACGAATATAGCGTTTGCATTGATGATATTTACGAGACAGACTCGCTAAGCTCTCCAAACGTTGGGGTAATGAAGATATAACGCGGAAATTTTTAGTAAAGAGCATACGGGATGGTATTAAAGAGTTTTGCAAAGCATCTCTTACAAGGTGAGAGACGAGACAAAAATCACTCATAAAATCTCGTCCAAATGGGCATAATGCAAATAAATCGGCTATTTACGCGCCCAAAGAATATGTATCTAATGAAAAATTTTAAGTCTCACCGCCCTTACAGACGGTTGAAAAGAGGATATACAAAGGAGTGTTAGAAGCGATTACGACACAGGTATATACTTATACTTTAAAAATTTATTCCTAATTTTTAATATGTTTTCAAGGATAATATTAAAATATAGTTATAAATTAATATAATATTAAGCTTTCTATCAAACAACCATCAAACAAATTTATTTAGCCCATATAGGTATATATGCCCTAGCCTTTGCACCGACACTTTCGTCATATATTGCTATTTTGCCGTCTTCTATGGCAAGATTTATAATCTTTGATGCTAGTGAGCTATTTTTGGTATCTATACCAAATCTTTCTCTGAGTGTTGTATTTGTCATATAGTCTTTCTGAATGTATTTTAAACAACAATGTAAATAGCAAGCTCTTATTTTTTCATCTTTATACATATCTTTTAATTCTTTATGGGCGTATAGTATAACTATGGTGTAACCGTCTTTAGTTTCAAAAGATGGAGCTGGTAGCTGATAAGATTCTGTTGTAGATACAACTTTGTCTATACCGCTCCCTCTTTCTTCACATATGTTAATACGCCTCATAAATGATGCTAGTGCTTCATTTCTTGACCTTGGTGGATTATCTAAAAATCTATCGGTATTTATTAATGGTTCTCCAGGATTGGTTATTTCTATTCTATTATTATAAATTTCTATCATTACGGAGTTACCGGTTTGCGAAAAATCTTGATGTAAAAGAGCGTTTGCTACAAGCTCTCTAATACAAATTTCAGGATACATTTTTACATTTTGTCTAAATGCTTGCCCTATGACTTCATTTGAAGGAAGTATATCGTTTATATATTTTATCAAGCCCTCAAAACCTACTGCATATCCATACATACCCTCTTGTTCTTTTATGGTTTCTATTTTTGTATTTCCTTATATTGTATTACTCTTATGGATTTTCTTCTAAGATTTTCAAATTTACTTAAATGTCTTGCAAATAGTATTGCACCTAAATTTGTAATACTATATTTTTTATTTTGTAATTTTACTACAATATTGTCTTTTATTAAGTATTCCATTATGGTCTCATTGTTTTGAGATAAAGGTATTTCAAGAAGTTCAAAGTATTTTTTATAATCAAGCAAGTTTAAAACTTCATTTATTTCAAGATTGTCTGCGGCTATTTGTTTTTCAAATGGAGTTTTGTCAAATGCCCTCCAAAGTTCCCTTTCTCTTTCAGGCATGGATTTTAAATTTTTCTTATTTTCACCATGTCGTATATACTCCTTACCTTTGAAGGATACGGGGTGTTTGTCTGCCGAAGCGATTTCTAGTAAAACTACATCTTTATTTTCTATTATGATTTCATAAAATTTATAGTCTATTTTGGGTTCAAGCAATCTTAAAAGCCAGTTGTCTAAATTTTCACCTCCATTTTTAGCTTTTAATGGTTTAAAATTTGTTCCAACTATTGCATGAGTTTTATTGTCTATACCCCATATTATATATGCATTTGGTTTATTATTCAGTATTGCCGAATTTGCCAGTGCGCTAATATATTCACCTATAATGGCAGGGTCTTGATGGCAGGGTCTTGATTGTTTTCTTTAAATTCAAGCCACTCTGTTTCGTTAGGTAGTTTTATAAATTCCTGCACTAAAGATTTTATATATTGTTCATTTCTAGTTATCATTAACTCTCCCCGTTTGCGACGCATTTTTCAAATATAAATTTATGCTCCTGCGGCAGAGTTTCGTAAATTTTATTCGCTAAATTTTTAATCTCCCAAAGTGCGGATTTTGAGCTTCGTAAGCTTAAGAAATTTTGCAAACTTCTTGCATTTACGCTCCATGTAAGTTCGGTTTTATAGCATTCTGGCAGGCAGTATTTTACTATATCAAGGCTTGTCGTGGTCGCGGCTAAAATTTCACGTAAATTTTCAAGCGCTTTTATGCTCGCGTTATCAACAAGAGCATTACCCGTTAGCACGATATACCTAGCGGCATTTTCAAAATCTCCCACCTTAAATTCCGCCTCTTTTTTAAGTTCTTTTAACGTGTATCGCGTGGATTTTACGCTTAGACTTGCGATGCGATGGCGGGCTAGTTCTTGAAGCAAGGCACGTGAAATGCCTTGAATGTAAAAATTATAATAAAGATGTTCAAGCGTGCTGGCATGTTTAAATTTATTTCCTACTCTATCTATCAGCTCGATATCTTTTTCACCGCCGTTATCACCTTTATCAAAGCTTTGCCAACACGTGCGAATCGCATGCGAGCATATATTTAGCGGTGTGAAATTTAGAAGTGTTATTTGCATTTTTTCTCTTTTGTATAAATTTTTTTTAGATTCGACAGATTTGCGCTTGTATTTAAAAGCAGCGTATCGGCTATGACAAGGCGTATCATCGCAGTGGCTACGACGCTTCCTCGCACTCCGATGCATGGATCGTGCCTGCCTCGAAGTTCAAATTTTACCTCTTCGCCTTTTAAATTTAGGGTTTGTTGCTCTTTAAAAATAGACGGCGTAGGTTTAAAATGGCTTTTTAATACGATTTGCTCTCCGTTACTCATACCGCCTAAAATTCCGCCCGCATGATTGCTTAAAAAGCCGCTTTTATTCATTTCATCGTTATTTTGCGATCCAAACAGACGACTTGCCTTAACGCCTTCTCCGATTTCTACGGCTTTCACGCCGTTTATTCCCATCAAAGCGCCTGCCAGCGCCGCGTCAAGCTTACCGTATAACCCTTCGCCAAGTCCGATAGGAACGCCGTTAGCTATGCTTAAAACGCACGCACCTATGCTATCGTGTTCCTCGCGCGCTTTCATTATGAGCTCTTTCATGGATTTTTCATTACCTAACGAGAAAATTTCAGACGAGCTTGCAAGCTTAAAATCAGGCTCATTTACCGTTACGTCTCCAACACTTAAAATCCCGCTTAAAACGCTTATATCAAACTCGTTTAAAAGCATTTGAGCAAACGCTCCGCCTACAACTCTAACCGCCGTTTCGCGCGCACTCGCTCTTCCGCCGCCTCGATGATCTCTGATACCGAATTTCATAAAATAGGTAAAATCAGCGTGTCCGGGACGGAAAATTTCACGTAAATTTTCATAATCGTTTGATTTTTGATTTTGATTAAATATGACAAATCCTATCGGAGTGCCGATGCTAACGTTTTCAAAAACTCCGCTAAAAATTTCGATCTTATCGTTTTCATTGCGCGCGGTTGCGTATTTGTTGCGTCCGGGT
>JAJQAF010000116.1 GCA_021203945.1 Campylobacter sp. | reverse complement strand
TGTTTTTATTTTTACCGTTAATGCCTAATAAAATCTCGCCGATACTCTTTTTATCGCGACCAATATCCGTATTAAGCAAAAAAATTCCATCGCCGACGTTATTGTTTTGGTTCATGAAAAAATCATACGTTTGTTTTGAGCAAAGTTGCTCTTCGCTTTGAAATTTTAATTTTAATATATCCTCGTTGTCGCTCAAAAATTCTCTAGTTTGATCAACTATAAATTTTTTCGCAAGCAAAAAATTATTTTTTATTAAAAATTCGCAAAATATTTTTATTCCCTCTATCCAAAAAGGGTTTAGAGCCAAATTTTGCATAAAGAGTCTTAAATTTTCGGCATTAGGTTCGGAAATATCTTTTAAAAATAAAATTAAATTTTGCTCGGGATGCCTTATTTGCGTAATAAAATTATTATGCGAAGGAAGCGATTTTATACGCCCCCATAAAGCCTGCATAAAAGTAGCGAATGCATTTATGTTACGAGGATCGTCCCTTAGCAAGCAAAACGATAAATTTATAAAAAAAACACGATATTCCCTATCGTTTAAATGCTCTATATCAACGCCGTTTGCCGCAATTGCGGATGAAGGAGCTGCGACCTGTCGAGTTTTATCCGGCTCCTCTTTTGTGTTCGCAGTTTTGCTTTCGTCCTTTTTCAAATAGCGAGAAATATCGATATTTTGTAGTTTTACATCAAGCGTTTTTTCAAAATCGGGTAATATACTTTGTAAATTTTGGATTGATTCCGCTTTACAGTTTAAACTTAGCTTATTGTGCTCTATTATAAACGCGTCTAGAGAATTTTTTAATACCTTTTTCTTGGCGGATAAAATTTTATCCGTTTTGCCTAGCCTATTTGGATTATCCAGCAAAGCCTTTAAAAACTCTCCAAAAACATCTATTAAAATTTTGTAACATTCGGAGGTATTAATACTTACGGCAGCTAGAGATAGGTAGTTTAAAATTTTAGTATCCAAAGACGACGCTTGTAAAATTTTAAGAGAACATTCAAAAACTCTATCCCATTTTATAGTCTCGTGAGCAAGAGTTTTGTATTTTGATATCTCGTTTTGCAGCTCGTCAAAAACATCGTCTTCAATAAAATTTTCGTTCAACTCATAATATAATAGCAAAATTAACTCCGTATGGAAATTTTATGCTCATTATACAAAAAGGAGTGAAGATAAGTCCATAAAAGTACAATAAAATATTATTAAAATAGATATTTAATATACTCATAATTATATTTTAAACTTGATTTGATATACTACGAAAAAATATCAATACGGGGTTTAAAGGTGTTAAAAAGAGTATTTTTATTGGCTACGATTATGCTATTTTTTGCGGGTTGCGGACAAATACAAGTCGGCATAAACAATATGCCGAATTCAAATCTTAATAACAGAGGAGACAACGTTCCTATCACGGTAATAATTTATCAGTTAAACGATATTAAGAAATTTGAAGAGGCTACGGAGATGGAGCTTATATCCAAAGAAAACGAAATTTTAGGTAAAGATAAGATAGATTCGATAAAACTCCAAATACAGCCCGATGCAAATATTTCCGTCATACAAATCGATAAGCAAAACGTTCCTTACGTTGGTATTTTGGTGCTTTACGCAGATCAAGGTAAAACGAAAATAAAAGAATTTAAGCGAACTGCGGATGTAAAAAACGGATATTTGTTATTCAAAATAACGGATAAAGATATAAGCGCATTAGATGCTAAAACGTTAGAATTAAAACAATAGAGATTTAAATGGCAGATAGCTTAAAGGTTGTTTGGTATAACGGAATGAACGTTGATAAAATTCATTTCGAACAGCAAGAAAGATATTTTGAAAGGAATATTAATCTAAAAACGATTTCGTCTTTTGCGAATTTATATGGAATTTTAGATATACACATTTCAAATGAGTTACTTGAACAAGGCAAAATAGGACTTGCACGAATCTCGGCAATAGCTCAAGACGGTTCTGTCTTTAACGCACCCGAAGAAGACGAGTTACCGGAACCGTTAGAAATAGAATTTGACTCGTTGGCGTCTTCCGTAATCGTTTTAAAAATACCTATTGGAAATCTAGTCGTTGACGTAAGCTTACAAAATAGTATTACCAACTCAAAATTTAGAGCAAAAAGAGCCATAATCGCATCAAAAACTCATGACGACGCTAACGCCGATATTTTAAACGAACTAAATGACGAAGACGAATATTTATTGGGTTCCGCGTTTAACCAAGATAAAAAAAGCATAGTTCTGGCAAGTCTAAAGACGAAGCTAGGAATATTGGGTAGCAAAACACCCTATGAGCTTGAAATTCCGATTTGCAAAATACAAAATATAAATTCTAGCAAGCAAATAAAACTTGACGATAAATTTATCCCGACTTGTCTTGATATAAGCAAACACTCATTTATAAGACAGTTCATAGACGAAATCATATACGCGACAAAGCAGCACAAACAAACTCTTTCAAACATATTTAAAAGCATAGACCAAACAAAAAATACCTTAGATTTTGCCACATATCTATCTCTTAATATGCTAAAAAAATGGAATATTATTTTTTCGCATATGGCGAGCAAGCAGAAAATTCATCCTGAGTATTTTTATGAAAAATTGCTAGACTTTCAAACCGATTTAACGGCATTAAGCAATGATGAACAATTTAGCGAATTTATAACCTACAATCACGATGATTTGACTTCGACATTTACGATATTAATCAATAATATCAGATTGTTATTTTCAAAAATTTTATCCCCAAAATACACTATGGCTCACATCGTTACTAACGCGCACGGATTTTTTGATTGCATATTTGATAATAGCGGTATAATCGAAAATTCGGAATTATTTTTAGCCGTAAGTTCCAATGCGGGTAGCGATTATTTGCTAAGAAATTTTAAAGAGCAATGTAAAATTCACACCCAATCAAGCATAAAAAATATAGTAGCGTCTCAGTTAAAAGGTCTTAATATCGAACAAATTTCGGTTATACCGACTACGTTACCTAAACTAAACGGATACGTTTATTATAAACTTGATAAAAACGATAAATTATTTAAAGCGTTTGCAGGAGAAAATGTCATAAGCGTATATGTTACAAACAATATAACAAAACCCGATATAAGAATGTGGGCGGTATTATAAATAAGGGAAAATATGCAAAATCAAGATAAATCATTTTCTATATTATTTGAAAGTAAGCTTCAAGGATTGGGGACGAATCGTGCTTTAGACAGTGTTTTGCCGCTGCTACTTCTTGCAAATAGAATGTCGAAAATTCAAAATATATCGCAAGAGCAAATGGCAATTTTAAAAGAGAGATTCATAAACGATATACTTAGCATAAGCTCAAAATTAGCAAGTCTTGAAATTTATGACGAAGACGACATAACTCGTCTTAGATACTGCATATGCGTTTTTATAGACGAAAGTCTTATGAAAAATGAAATTTTTATAAATAGTTTTTGGGCAAACAATACATTAACGATTAGACTGTTTAATGAAAATTTAGGCGGTAATAAATTTTTCGGAATAATGGATAAATGGTTTGAAAACCCCACCAAGAACAAGGATTTTTTAGAAGTAGTTTATGCGTGTTTGATTCTAGGATATAGGGGAAAATACGATTTAGAAAACGATTGTAACGAGAAAATAGGATACCTTTGCGAGAGTATAGCATCGGCAATCACGCCTTTAATAGGAAGCGATGAAGAGACGATGTTTAAAAAAGCATACACACCCTTAAAGCCCGATAGCATATTGTCTCGTTTTAATTTCGGCAAATCAAAAATCGGCATTATAGCATTAGCATTATTGGCGATCGTGCTTTCTTTTATCTATTCTATTTATTCGCTTGATAAAGAAAATATAAAGAATAATACAAGCATAAATAATAAAATAGATATTTTTATGAAAGATTCCAATTAAAGTAAATCAAAGTTGCATTAGGTAAAATTACAAATATTTTTAAAGGAGACAAAATGGCACAGCCGGCGTATATAAAAATAGAAGGTTCTTCTCAAGGACTTATCTCAAGCGGAGCTTCTACGGAAGCTAGTATAGGCAACAGGTATCAATCCGGTCACGAAGATGAAATAATGGCTCAAGAGGTTTCACATATAGTAAATGTTCCTATTGACCCACAAAGCGGACAACCTTCAGGGCAAAGGGTTCATAAACCTTTCGTATTTACATCATCGCTCAACAAAGCGGTTCCACTTCTTTACAATGCATTAACAAGCGGAGAAAGACTTAACAGCGTTGAAATTCATTGGTTTAGAACAGCTACGAGCGGTGGAACGGATCACTATTTTACGCCCATCCTAGAGGATGCCATCTTAACCG
>JAJQAF010000031.1 GCA_021203945.1 Campylobacter sp. | reverse complement strand
GATATTACTTTTCGTCATTCCGCTCGCTCTACACGATATGCGTCGTATTGCCCCGTATTGCGCCCGTATATTTACGTTTGATTACTCATATATAAAATTTGCGATTTATAAAAGGCGTATGCATTAAATAAACTTAAGGCGTGTTTTATGCGGATTAGAGCCTCTAACCGTAAATCGACGCGCAAAAAAGTTGCAAGCAGAGAAACGCTTTGCAAGAATAACATATTGCCAAGATAATAAACGCAACTTTGCCAACGACCGTCAAAGAACTTTTTAGCTGCGTTTCGTAGTTTTTGCAATCCCGGCAAAGCGTAAATTTTACTTAATAAATCCGCTTGCTACGACTCTGTCTTTATCATACATAACGCAAAGTTGCCCGCTCGCGACACCTAGAGCGTTTTGGTTTAAAATAACTATGCCGGCTTTATTTGCCGTATCGATTTTGACGCTAGCTTGTAGCTTTGGACTGCGGTATCTGATCTTCGTTTCGCACTCGAATTCATCTTTATCTATAAATAAATTTACGTTTTCAAGCTCAACGATATTTTGCGCAAGATCGTCTTTACTACCGACTACTATCTCGTTTTTATCGGGATTTATTTTTATAACAAAATGCGGCTCATGAGCGCCGAATACCTCAAAACCGCGACGTTTGCCTATCGTATAGTGCATATAACCTTGATGTTTGCCTACGATATTGCCGCTTTTATCGACGACGTTACCCGGCAAGTTCGTATTATAATGCCTTTTTAACACCTCTATATACGTATCTTCTACAAAACATATCTCGCTACTTTCGCTTTGGACGGCGAATTCGTTCAATACCTCAATACTTTTGGCAAGCTCTTTAATATCGCTCTTAAATTTATCGCCAAGCGGAAAAATAACGTCTTTTAAAACCTCTTTCGGCACTTGAGCCAGAAAATAGCTCTGATCTTTACTCGGGTCTTTAGCCGCAGTGATAAAGCCGTCTTTTACTTGAACGTAGTGCCCCGTGGCAAGCTTTTCACAGCCATTTTGTTTAGCGAAATTTAAAAGTGCGCCCAACTTTATAAATTTGTTACAAAGCGCGCACGGATTTGGGGTTTTTCCCTCTTTATAAAGCCTAACGAACGGATCATAAACAAATTCGTTAAATTTATCTTGAAGATCTAAAATATGCACGTTTATGCCGAGATAGTCGCCGACTTTTTTGACTTTGCGGATATTTTCCTCGTGATATCCGGGTTTTGAATGCAATTTCATATAACATCCTTGCACCTCATGCCCCTGCTCTTTTAAAAATTTAGCGCTCATCGTGCTATCCACGCCGCCGCTCATCGCAACCATTATTTTCATAAATACCTTTTGTAAAATTAAAGTAAATGAGAGATTATATATCTGAATTGTAAATATTTAAAATTTCACTCGTGATAAGTTCAATATCGTCGGTAATTTTATATAAATTTACGTCGTTTTCGCTTATCGTCTTTTGAGCGACTAAGGTTATTTTTATAAATTCATCAAGCTCGCGCCAAAATTTCGTTCCTACAAGGTAAATTTTAACGTTTTTACTACCGATCTGAGCCAAAACCAAAATTTCAAACAGCTCGTCAAGCGTGCCAAAACCGCCCGGAAATACGACAAATGCGACCGAACTATCCGTAAGGGCGAATTTTCGCGGATTTAAATTTGAAAACAGATATTTTGCCGTCGTATAGGGGTTTGTCTCCTGTTCAAATGGCAAGCGGACGTTTAAGGCTATGCTGGGGCTTTTACCGCTATCATATGCGCCTTTATTAGCGGCTCTCATTATGCCGTCTCCGCCGCCGGTTAGAACGGCAAAGCCGAGTTCTCCCAGCTTAAACGCGAGTTCATACGCCATCTTACAATACTCGTTATCGTCGTCAAATCTAGCCGAACCGAAAAACGTAACGTTTTTATTGTTATAGTTTAAAACGCTTTGAAATTTCAGCAGATCGTCTATCAGGTCGTTCATCTAGCTCCTATTTTAGCTGCTGCAAGCGCTCGCGCTTTGAACCGATCTGAGTGATCTGAATGCCGAAATTTCCGTCTATTATCACGACTTCGCCAAGCGCTATTACCTTATCGCCGATCAAAATTTCAAGCGGATCGTTCGCAAGCTGATTTAGCTCTATAACAGAGCCTATATCCATGCTAAGAACGTCTTTTAACAACATTCTTTTAGAGCCGATACGAACGCGAATAGGCAAACGAACGTCCATTATAAGATTTATATTCCTCATCTCTTCGGCGCTAAATTCGCTTTTGCCCGTATTGGTCGGTTTCGGTGAAATTTCAGCGTCTTTTGCGGTTTCGTTCGTCTTTGTAGGTTCAAAAAATTTCATCAAGGCACGATCGCAAGCAAAACCGATATACTCGCTTATATCTTCGATCTTTACGTCAAACAAAAATAATTTTTCGTAAACCGAGAAATCAAGGGCGGAATTTTCGTCTAGGAAATTTACGTTTATAATCTCAAAGCTAATCTTGGGCATGCCTTTTTGAGCGCCAAGCGACGTGCTAAACGCACTAAGCAGATTTGAAAATATCTCCTTTGCCGCATCAAGTTCGTCGGCTCCCAACGTTTCATTGCGCGAAATTTCCTCTTCACCCATCATCCATTCGCTAACGGCGCTTACCAAAACAGGAGTGCAAACTATCTCCGCTTTTGCGCTTACATCGCCGCTTAAAGCTACGTTAGCTACGACTACGGGCGGCTTTATACCATTTTGACTAGGCGCGTCAAAGTCGTTTCTCTCTCCGACTTCGGGTATTCGCCCCGTTAGACCTTCAACGGTCGCTTTTAATTCGTTTGTAAAAAGATTAAAAAAATCATTCGTCATCGTCTTCACTCTCTTCTTCGTTCATATTTTCGTCAGGCTCATACGCCATCAACTTTGCCTTGCGCTCCTCTTCGTATTTTTCGAGAATATTTTTAATCTCGTCTTTATCGGAACGGATAAGCTGCTCTATCTTTATCGATTTTCTAAATCTATATAGCCCGACCTCGGCCAAAAATACCTCTTTTTTATCGATGCAAACGATCGCCTTATCGTCGGCGCCTCTATCCAGCCGCACGATGTCGCCCTCTTTTAGATCCAAAAATTCGCTCACGCTTACGATGGCTTTACCCAAAATGGCTTCGTATAGCACCTCTGCACGTCCTATGAGCGTTTTTAGCTCCTTGTTTCTGCTTTTTTTAGCGCTTGTTTCGCCGAGCATTATATCGCGATTGGCAAGACGGCTTAGAATCGGCTCAAGATATATTACAGGGTAACATAAATTTATCATACCGCTTGAATTTCCTACGATGATCTCCATGACAACCATTATTACGATCTCGTTTTGAGAGACGATTTGAACGACGTTAGGCGAACTTTCTTTGGCTTCAACATTCGGATACATATCCGTTATCATCGACCAACTTTCTTTTAGTCGCTGCATTATCATTCTTAATACCGCGTCTAGTAAATTTATCTCTATATCCGTTAGCTCGCGGTTTGTCTCGAAATTTTCACCCGTTCCTCCAAGCAATCTATCTATCATCGGAAAGGCTATGCTAGGATTTATTTCAAGCACGCAATTACCGTCAAGCGGCTTGATACTAAAAACGTTAAAGCTTGTAGGGCTCGGCAAACTCATCAAAAATTCGCCGTAAGTCATCTGATCGACGCTATGAAGGCGAATTTCAACGATACTTCGCATAACGCTTGAAATTTGACTGGCTAAATTTCTGGCTAATTTATCGTGTATGCCTTTTATTGCCCGAAGTTGCTCTTTTGAAACGCGATTTGGACGTTTAAAGTCGTATATAATAATCTGTTTTTGCTCGCTCGGCGCACTCTCTTCTACGTAAATGGAACTCGTATCGCCCTCTTCATCTACGACTTCAAGTAGCGCATCTATCTCTTCTTGACTTAAAATATCAGCCATTAAGCCCCCAAACTTTGTCTCAATCTATCCAGCAGTCTTTTGTGAATCTGTGAAATTCTACTTTCGCTTATCTGCATTATCTCGCTTATCTCTTTTAAATTTAGCTCTTCATAATAATATAATTGTATAACCAACCGATCACGCTTATCGAAATTTTCAAGTATCGTCTCTATCTTTTGTATAAGATCCTCTTTTTCTATGCTTTGTTCAACATTACTTTGACCGATAAGCTCCATTTGATCGTCTATCGGAAGAACGGTAATAATACTGCTCACTCCTCTTGCTTCGCGAATTTTTTCTATATTTTCACCAAGTTCGCGCGCCAAATATTCATCGTCGGGCTCTTCTTCATATTCGTTAAAATAAGCATCCACGGCGGCGTTTATAGCTTTTAGCAGCTTTCTGTTCGTTCGACTCATTATATCAAGTC
>JAJQAF010000044.1 GCA_021203945.1 Campylobacter sp. | reverse complement strand
TGATCTACTGCTTTGTATTCGTCGGCAGCGTCTGATCTGTATAAGTGAGAGAGTAATAGTAGGCGATATGATAGATTTTGGCGCGGATAAGATCGGAGATTTTTTAGATCCGCTTAAAGATTTGCATGCAAAATACGGCGTATTTTATGTTCCCGGTAATCATGAATACTATCACGGAATAGACGGTATTTTGGAAAAAATTAGTCAAACGGGCATTAAAATTTTAGGCAATCAAAACGTTCGAATAGGCGATATAAATTTAGCTGGAGTTTATGATTTGGCGGGATTTAGATTTAAGCATTTAGAGCCGAATTTAGACGAAGCGTTAGACGGTATTGATGAAAATCTACCTGTTATTTTGCTCGCCCATCAACCGAAATTTGCTAAATTTATGACCCGTGACGTGGATTTGCTACTTTGCGGGCATACGCACGGGGGACAAATTTTCCCGTTTCAGCTTCTTGTGATGCTTGATCAAAGATATTTACACGGGCTTTATAAACATAATGATAAAATGCAAATTTACGTTAGTAGCGGCGCCGGGTTTTGGGGACCGCCCGTTAGAATTTTCGCACCAAGCGAGATAGCTATATTAAATTTATACGGAGAATAAAATGAATATCGATAAGATTTTTTCGCGTATTTTCGGACGCATAAGCAAACTTGAGCTTATAAAACCGGTGCAAAATTTTATAAACTCACAATATGTAAAAATTTTTAAAATCGATATGAGCGAATTTAAAGATGCGAGCGAATATAAAAGCTTAAACGAGCTTTTTACTCGTTCTCTTTTGCTATCTAGGCAATTCGACAAGGCGGATGAAATGTTTATTAGTCCTTGCGACGGAACTTGCCTTAGTATAGGTAACAGCGAGCGAAATAAGGCTTTTAGCGTAAAAGGCATGGATTATGATATACGCGAACTTTTGGGTAATGCCATGGGAGAAGAGGCCAGCGACGTCGGATACGATTTTGCCAACATCTATCTTAGCCCGAAAGATTACCATCACTATCACGCGCCTTGCGATTTGCAAATAAAACGTGCCGTTTATATACCCGGTAGGCTTTATAGCGTAGCCGTAAAATGGCTGGAAAAAGTGGAAAGCCTTTATACCAAAAACGAACGGGTCGCATTAGAATGCGAGATAAACGGCAACAAGAAGCTATGGATGGTATTTGTCGGAGCGTTAAATGTCGGAAAAATGAAATTCGTATTTGACGAGCGTATCCAAACGAACGCTATGGCAAATTTTACACAGATATACGAATATGATAATTTGCGCATTAAAAAAGGCGAGCGTTTAGGGAATTTTGAGCTTGGCTCGACTATCGTAATAATTAGCCAAAAGAATGTTATAGAATACAATTTATTTGATGGAAAGATTTTAAAATTCGACGAGAGCGTGTTTCTTATAAAATTTTAAAGGTAAAGCGATGAGCACGGAAATCGTAAGCGCGGACAAAGAAACGACAGAGATAAAAGAGCGTTTGCAAAACAATACGCTTGCCGAGTATTGGGAAAACGCGGACGATTTTGAGAGACTAAGCGACGCTACGATAAAAACCATGCGATATATTAACGACGAGCAAATAGCTCAGTTTGCAAAATCGCTAAACCAAACAAACGAAAAAATTTTAAGCTCAACCTTTGAGGGCGTTAAAAGGCGTCATAAAAAAGAGCTTGACGATATTGGCAAAAAATATAAAATCCGTATCGTTTTAATTTTTTTCATCGGCGTGATAGTCGGAGGATTTGCGGTTTGGCTATTTTTTTCGCTTAGGGGTGGAGATTAGATTGGCTACGGCTTGCCGAAAATCCGCGCATATCTAAAATTTAGCTAAATTCCCGCTTAAATTTTAGGCTAAGAAGCGTGGAAATCTACAAAATAAAATGAAAATTTTGCAGGCATTTCAACCTGAAATGATACTCGTATTTTTAAATTTAATCTCAAGATCTCTCACGCAACTTGGATATGGTGTGAAATGATTTTTAAATTAGTCGGATTGGTTTCGGCGGAGCGGTAAGGCAAGATTGGTAAATTTAACTGAATATGTGCGTAAGATTAACGTATTTTAGGCGGTGGCGGCTAAATTTAACTAAGCAAAAAATAAGCTTGAAGCGCCGCCGTTTATTTGTTAAATTCGCTTTAAGTAAGCCGTTTATGAAGCTGGCACAAAGAGCCAATAAAAACAATCAGGCTTTAAAGATAGGCACAAAAGAAATCTTAGCGGGCTAACTTTGATGAGCTTTTTGCTTATTTTAAGCCGTTATAAAGCTCATATCCTTAGTAAATGAAACCCTATAATCAAGGCAAAGATTAAAAAAGCAGATAGAAAATTTTATAATTCGGCTTAAAATCACAGCTCAAATTTAAGATAGGCTAAAGGTGATTTACACGGATCGGGTTACAAGGCTTCTTTTTTGCACTCGTATAAATTTATTTCACAAGCCTTTTCGTAATATTCGTTAGCCATTTTTTGATCTTTGCTTATATCGTGCGTGCCGTGTTCATATAGCTCGCCAAGCCTATTGCAGCTTTCCGCGATATTGCCTTTACATGCCAAATCGTAATATCTAATCACCTTTTTGCTATCTTGCTTGATCAAATAATCATCGCCTTCTCTATATAGCTCGGCAAGCTTAAAGCATATGGCGGCGTATCCGCGTTCGCAAGCCTTAGTGTATAGCTCAAACGCCTTTAGTTCGTCTTTTTTCGTGGATTCATATAAGTAGCCCAAAAAGTAGCAGGCTTGAGCTAGTCCGTCATCACAGGCTTTAGCGTAAAATAGCGCGGCTTTTTCGTATTCTTCTTCTTTTTCATATTGAGCTCCGAGATTGCTACAGCCAAGAGCCGAGCCGTTATCGCAGGATTTTTCGTAAAGTTCTCGCGCCTTTTGCTCATCTCTTTTAACGCCTTTGCCTTTGTCGTATAAAAAGCCAAGTTTGGCGCAACCGATGTAATCCTTGTCTTCGCAAGCCTTTTGCCACAGTGCTTTTGCGAGATCAAAGTCGTAGTTTTTATAGGCTTCATCGCCGTCTTTTACTAAATTTGCAAACGCTAAATTTAGCATAAAGATGAAGGTCAAAACAAGCTTTTTCATACTTTTCCTTTTCAGAACAAACGTAATGCTAAATCTAACATTTAACGGATTAAATTTAGCTAAATTATTATCAAATTTAAATGTATTTGATATTTTGCGGATTAGTTTGCAAGTCGCTAATATGCTAAAGAGTTATAAAACGGGCGGCTAAATTTAGCGACATTGCAAAAATGCTTTAATGTGATTTTAAACTTAACGTAAAAACGTGAAATACTCACACTTTGCCGTTTTAAATTTAGAAAAGAGTTATAAAACGGCTTATAAAATTTAGCTTTCTAAGCCGTTTTCATAGAAGCTTACACATTAAATCTAAAATGCATTACATCGCCGTCAATAACGACGTAATCTTTGCCCTCTAAGCGCATTTTACCCGCCTCTTTTGCGCCGGCTTCGCCTCCATATGCGATATAGTCGTCGTAGCTTATGACTTCGGCGCGTATAAAACCGCGCTCAAAATCGTTGTGTATGACGCCGGCGGCTTTCGGCGCCTTAAAGCCGTTTGTGATCGTCCATGCGCGCACTTCGACGACTCCTGCGGTAAAATAGCTTATTAAATTTAGCTTTGCAAAGCTCGTGCGGATGATTGTTTCAAGTCCGCTTTCATCTGCACCTAAAGACGCAAGTAGCTCGTGCGCGTCGTCCTCGTCCATACCGACAAGCTCCTCTTCTATCTTGGCGCAAAGCTTGATGACTTCGTGATTTGAGCGAGCGGCAAATTCTTGCAAAGATTTTACATACTCATTATCCTCGCTAATGCCGTTTTCATCGACGTTTGCGCCGTATATTACCTCTTTTGCGCTAAGCAAACGAAGCTCTTTGTTTAAATTTACGAACGCTTCCTCGTCTCTTTTGGCGAAGCTGCTTGCGTTTTTGCCTTCGTTTAAGTGTGATAAAAGCTCGTTTGCCAGTTCGTAGGCTTCTTTTGCGCCCTTTGCGTTTGCCTTGGCTTCACGGCTTAGGCGATCGATTTTTTTATTAAGCTGCTCTATATCGGCTAAGATTAGCTCGGTTTGAATGATTTCAACGTCTCGGATCGGATCTATACTATTTTCTACGTGCGTGATATTTTCGTCGTCAAAGCAGCGCACGATGTGTAAAATTACCTCGGTTTCGCGGATATTTGAAAGAAATTTATTTCCCAAGCCTTCGCCTGCGCTCGCACCCTTTACAAGCCCCGCAATATCGACGAATTCTATAGTTGAATGGTGACTGCGAGTGGGAGTTACGATGTTTGCCAGGTGGGCACGACGGTTATCCGGCACTGCTACTAC
>JAJQAF010000273.1 GCA_021203945.1 Campylobacter sp. | reverse complement strand
AAAATAAATATAAAATTTCGTCCGTATTTACTGGTAAAATCATACGTAGAAATTCGCTAGTGCAATCAAGCTTTAAAGGCTCAAAAGAGCCTTTAAACATTATTTCGAGCAGGCGCTTTTGCCATCCGTTACGGGCTGAATCGCCGAGTTATCCGCACCGCCTTCGTTATTTATCTCCTCTATCGTTTCCCAAAGTTCGCGTGCGGCTTGTTCATAACGTTTTGCGGTAACGGAATTCGGCTCATAAAAGCTTATCGGCTTTCCGCTATCTCCGCCTACTCTTACCGCAGGTTCAATAGGAATTTGAGCTAAAATTTTAGTCTTGTAAATTTTAGCAAGCTCTTCGGTAGTGCCTTTGCCGAAAATATCATACTCTTTTCCGTTATCCGGGCAGATAAATCCGCTCATATTTTCAACGATCCCGGCGATCGGAATGTGAAGTTTTTCAAACATATCAAGCCCGCGTCTGCTGTCGTCAAGCGCGACCACTTGCGGAGTTGTTACGCACACGCCTGCGGTTACGGGAACGCTTTGAGCAAGCGTAAGTTGCGCGTCGCCGGTTCCCGGAGGCATATCTAAAAATAGTATATCAAGCTCGCTCCAAAGCACGTCTTTTAAGAGCTGTTCTATGGCTTTCATTATCATTGATCCGCGCCAAATAAGGCTAGCGCCCTCTTCCATCAAAACACCCATACTCATCATTTCTATACCGTGGCTTTGTATAGGCTTTAGTTTGTTACTAAGCACTTGAGGTTGCGTTCCTAATTCACCGAGCATTCTTGGAATGTTCGGTCCGTAGATGTCGGCATCGAGCAAGCCTACTTTTTTGCCCAATTTCGCCATCGAAATAGCTAAATTTAGCGTCGTGGTGCTTTTTCCGACGCCGCCTTTACCGGAGCTTACCATAACGAAATTTTTAATCTGAGGCGCGATATTTTTACCGCTTTGAGAATTTGATTTCTCTTGAGGTATCTGCGGCTGGATAATATTTATCTCGGCATCGGCACCGCCCAAAACTCTCGAAATATCGGCGCGAAGCTCGTTTGCTATGTCAGGATTTGAGCTAACTATCTCAACGTCTATTTTGATTTTTTCGTCGGTTTCGACATTTTTTACAAATCCAAAACTAACTATATCTTTTTCAAAACCCGGATAAATAACGCCCCTTAGGCGCTCCATAATCTGTTCTTTACTTAACATTTTTCTCCTTTGTGATTTTTCTTGAAATTTTATACGCACAAAATTTCGGACCGCACATCGAGCAAAATTCCGCCTCTTTAAATACGTCCTGCGGAAGACTCTCGTCGTGAAGTTCGCGCGCCTTGTCCGGATCAAGCGCAAGTTCAAACTGCTTATTCCAATCAAAATTATATCTAGCGTCGCTCATGGCGTGATCTCGCTCTATCGCTCCGATTCGTCCGCGCGCTATATCGGCGGCGTGAGCGGCTATTTTATGCGATATTATACCGTCTCTTACGTCTTTTGCATTAGGCAAGCCTAGATGTTCTTTGGGCGTTACGTAACAAAGCATAGCTACGCCGTGACTTGCCGCTATAGCCCCGCCGATAGCGGACGTGATATGGTCATAACCCGCCCCGATGTCGCTCACGAGAGGTCCTAACACGTAAAACGGCGCGTTATGACACCACTCTTGCTCGATTTTTACGTTATATTCTATTTGGTTTAGCGGAACATGCCCCGGACCTTCTATCATAACTTGCACGTTTTTTTTCCATGCCCGAAGGGTAAGTTCGCCAAGCACCTTTAGTTCGCTTAGCTGCGCTTCGTCGGTCGCATCATAAAGACATCCCGGACGCAAACTGTCGCCCAGAGAAAGCGCTACGTCGTATTTGGCGCAAATGTCGCAAATTTCATCAAACGCCTCGTAAAACGGATTTTCTTTATGATAATGCATCATCCAACTAGCCATTAAGCTACCGCCGCGACTTACTATACCCATTTTACGCTTTGAGATTAACGGCATAAATTTTAGCAAAAAACCCGCATGTATCGTAAAATAGCTTACGCCCTGCTTTGCTTGACGCTCAATGACTTCCAGCATCGTATTGACGTTTAGCTTTTCTATTTCACAAACGTCATGAACGATCTGATACATCGGAACGGTGCCAACGGGAACGCTAGAGTTTGCGATTATAGCCTCGCGAATGGAGTCCAAATCTCCGCCCGTACTTAGATCCATAACCGTATCGGCTCCATATTTTAAACAAATTTTAAGCTTTTCCAGTTCTCCGGATATGTCGCTCGCAAGGCTTGAGTTGCCTATATTTGCGTTTATTTTTGTCTTTGTGTCGATACCTATCGCCATAGGTATTAAATTTTTATGATTGATGTTTGCCGGGATTATCATTCTACCGTTTGCTACTGCATCTTTGACAAATTCAGTATCCAAACCTTCAATATCCGCTATATAACGCATTTCCTCGGTTATAACGCCCTTTTTTGCGTAATACATCTGCGTCGGCGTCGCATCGTTTGCTCTGGATTTAATCCACTCTTCTCTCATTAAAATTCCTAAAGTCGAAATTCGGATAATTTTACTGCAATTTAACTTCTTTTATGCTTTAACAAATACGTAAATTTAAAAATTTTCAAAATCAAAAGTTTAATAAAAGTTTTGCAAGTGTATAATATCGTAACATTTTGCCACAAATAAATTAAGGAAAAATTTTGTTAGATATATCTCTTATTATGCTTGGAGCAGGTAATTCTAGTCGTTTTGAACTCCCGGTAAAAAAGCAATGGCTTCGTATCGGCAGCGATCCATTATGGTTGGCTACTACAAAAAATTTGAGTGGATTTTACACATTCAAAGATATTATAGTCGTTAGTAAAGAGTGCGAATATATGGCTAGATTTGCTCCTCATTACAAATTCGTAACGGGCGGCGAAACGCGTCAGCAAAGCCTAAAAAACGCTCTAAATTTAGTAAATAGCGACTTTGTTTTAGTAAGCGACATCGCGCGTCCTTGCATAACGCACGAGCTTTTTAATAAAATCATAGACGGCGCACAACAAGCCGACTGCGTAGTTCCTGCTTTGAAGATAGCCGATACGGCTTATTTTGGCGACGATACGATAGATAGAGAAAAAATAAAACTCATTCAAACGCCGCAACTTTCAAAGACTAATTTATTAAAAAAGGCTCTTCAAACCGATACGTTATACACCGACGACAGCTCCGCGATGAGAGCCGTAGGAGCTAGCGTATGGCACGTGCTGGGCGATGAAAAAGCACATAAAATCACTATCAAAAACGATTTAAGTAAAATTCCTCTAGCCCCTCCGTCAAATGAACAGTTCGTAGGCACGGGCTTTGACGTTCATAAATTTGAACGCGGGCGCGAGTTATGGCTTTGCGGTGAAAAAATAGACTATGAGTTCGGTTTAAAGGCTCATAGCGACGGCGATGTGGCTCTGCATGCTCTAACCGACGCGATCTTAGGCGCCGCAGGGTTTGGCGATATAGGCGAGCTATTTCCGGATACGGATATGAAATTTAAAAATATAAGCTCCGTTTTACTGCTACAAGAAGCCTATAAAAAAGTGCAAAACGTGGGTTTTGATATAGTAAATGCGGATGTTACCATAATGGCGGAGCGTCCTAAAATTTCAAAATTTAAGCGAAAAATGGAAGAAAATATAGCTAACGCTTTAAATCTAACTCCAAGCCGCATAAACGTAAAAGCCACAACTACCGAGAAACTCGGTTTTGTAGGGCGCGGCGAAGGAATAGCCGCAATAGCGAGTGCGAATTTAAAATATTACGATTGGACAAAATAATGAAAATTTTAATAGTGGAAAACGAAATATATCTAGCCGGCTCTATGGCTACAAAACTCGCAGATTTGGGTCATGAGTGCGAAATAGCAAAGAGCGCGAAAGAGGCTTTAAAAAATGGGGAATTCGACGTGGTGTTACTTTCTACCACGTTGCCGGGACAGGACTTTTATCCGATTATAGAAAAATTTAAAAGCTCCATTATCATTTTGCTAATCGCATACATCAGCAGCGATACGGTATTAAAGCCCATACAAGCAGGTGCGGACGACTACATACAAAAGCCTTTTATGATAGAGGAGCTCGTAAGAAAAATGAACCATTTTGAGGAACATAGACGCTTAAAGGGTATGTTACAAAATTACGAAAGTTACGTTGATTATAGTTTAAGAAATTTTGAAATAGACGCATTCGATCCAAAAAAAATAAAATTTCCGCTCTTAATACGCGCATCAAAAATAGCCTATGCCGACAAATTCGTTCATACATATATGAGAATGACTAAAATTCCGTTTATATTTTTACCCTCAACGAATGTCGCTCAAATAGAAAAAATTTTAAGACAAAACGATGAATACGTCTATATATC
>JAJQAF010000145.1:3698-4402 GCA_021203945.1 Campylobacter sp. | reverse complement strand
TAGCAGGACGTTTCCCGTAGCAAAAGTCGCGCTCTATCACTTCCAAAACGATCAAGGTTTGTCCAAAGTAGGCGACAATCTATATGAAAAAACCGCAAATTCAGGAGAAGCCTTTTTTTACAAAAATAAAGCCGGACAAACGATATACGGTTCTAGCATAACCGCAAATAAACTTGAAATGAGTAACGTAGATCTAGGTCAAGCTCTAACCGAAATAATCGTCATACAAAAGGCATACGAAGCGAGTGCAAGAAGTATCACGACGAGCGACGAGATGATACAAACGGCTATACGGATGAAGCAAACTTAAAACGACAGGGCTTTTTTGAAATTAGGATTTAAATTTAACTAAGCCAAAGATGATTTACACTCTCTAGTTTTACTTAAAACTACCAAGGATTATTCGCCACACTTAAAATGGCGTGATATTTAATTCTAAAAGCCTGTTAATACCCTGCTTTTTCTTTTCATTCTTCATATTCGTAAAACTCAAATGTTGCGCCGTATCACATCGTGCCGTTAGTATGCATCTGCTTTGGCGATTATGAGAGTTCATCTTGACGACATCCGCTATTTTAAACACCATTTAAACATTTCATCTACATATTTTAAAATTTTATCCTGATTTAAGCAAATTTTATGGGGGGGGGTATAAAATACACCGGATATAATGAATAATGATAAATTCTCCCAAGCGGTTGCAG
>JAJQAF010000145.1:0-3688 GCA_021203945.1 Campylobacter sp. | reverse complement strand
GCAATCATAAAAAAAGTAATAGAGTGGTTTAAAAAAGCTTGTGATAGCGGACTTCAATCAGGTTGCGATAACTATAAAATACTAAACAATAGATAAAGAAAAAGGCGGACTTCCGTCTTCTCATCAAATTTAGCCCTTATTGATTAGAATGTTTAAAAGGATTTACACTTTCTTTACAAGGACGGGTTGATTATCTTTAAAATTTTTATGATTTTATAAAGAGATTTTAGTTATTGGGCAAGTAAATTTTAACTTCATTTATCAAAAATTCATATACGCGTTGTTGAACGAGTATCTCCTCTTCGCATCCGCTCATCAATCTGCGTAAATGTGAAAAATCTATTTTTTTAGCATATCTACGATGATCCTTTAGCTCTTTATCTATGCTTAAAAGCAGATTATCAAGCGTTATATGGTCGTTTTTTTTGATCCTTGCCACATATTCTCTTGTGGTCTGGATTAAAAAATCTCTACGCGTTTGATCGTTATCGTAAATTTCATTCGCTATGTCCGTCAAAGTGTAAAAATCGTCTTCGTCTGGGTCGAATTTTGCCGATATTATAGAAGCAAAAATTTTAGCGCGAAATTCTAACGATTTATGATGATATACCAAAAATTCCCGAAACGTAGATAAAAAATGAAATTTTACTTTAAATGCCATCCAAAATTCTCATATTAAGATTAAGCAATTATATACTTTTAAATTTAAAAAATACCAATTAAAAGACATAAATGAAATTTTAAGAATTATTTTAGTATTATTCGTTCGCTCCTTCTTAGACCTGTGCAATGTTATTTATGAGCACCGCTTCAGGGTGGGAACACAGCAGAGCACTTGTTTATAGCGTGTGCCGCAGTTATCTGAGAGGGGGTTTTTCCAAACCGAAACGTCTGTTAAAATCATCGCAAATTTTTAAAAAATCCACTCCGTCGATTCTCGGTTTATCGTTAAAATTTTTATACATATTATTAAAACCGTCGGTAAGTTCTTTTGATTTTACGCCGTAGCTTATAGAAATCCCCGCCTCTATATAAGCGGCTAATTTATCGCAATATTTAAGCGCTTTGCCGTCGATAGGGTTAAATTTATCCTCATTCACGTTCTCCATCGTGCCCTCGTGAGATAGGATATTGCGCTCGTAAATTCTGTTTTCAAACTCATCTTTGATAAATTTTTCATCTTGCTTGCGAATCCCTAAAATATAGCTAAATTCATCCCTAAAATTTTCAGGCACAAACGGTAAAATTTGCTCGTCAATAAGTCTCATCTCATATTCGCTTATTATCTCGTTTAACCCTTTTACGCCGTATTTTACCGGACTTATAATGTCTCGCGTAAGACTTTCGGGAAGGTCGTGAAAAAGCGCGCAAAAAAAGTTATTTTCAAGCCGTTTTTTACAAGCTTTAACCTCTAAAGAGTAAAAATAGCTCAATATCGCAACTACAAGCATATGCCCTAAAACTGCAGTTTCGGGAATTCTAGGCGTTTGAGCCCAGCGTTTTTGAAAACGAAGTCGTCCGCTTAGATCTACAAGACGGGCTAATTTTTGATTCATAGCGATTTTACGAACGCCGATTAATTCGTAATAATCCTCCATCTCCTCTTCCACTTTACGTTTAAGTTCTTCAATATCACTTAAAAATTGGCTAGTTTGATAAACGATGGAAAATTCCCAGCGAGTGGCTAAATAACTTGCCGATTTTAATATAAGGCGCTCTTTTTCGTGTTTTATTTCGGTTTTTGTGAGAAATTTTTTAAGTCGATTTAGAAATTCACCGCCCTCTACGTCATTTACTAAATTTTCAAGATTATTTAAAACCCAAGCATTTACCTGCTCTTTTTTACTTTTTTGTATGTGATGAAATACGTCGGGACGAATATCCGTTACTACGACCCGACTTAAAAATTCAAAAATTCCCGCTTCGATCAGATAATTCATATCTACGTCTCGTTCAAGTTTAGCGATGAAATAAGCGATGATAAATTTATGAGCTTGTTTATCAAGTTCAACTAAATTCGTCATCTTCGGATAATCATTCCAACGCGAAATAGACGCAGCTTTAAAGATATGTTCTATCAGCTCGGCACTTATCATTTATTTGTCCTTTTTAACAACGCGAGGTTTTTTATCGCCTTCATAGCTTATCTTTCTAAAACCGTCTTTATTTGCGCTTCTTTTAGGTTTATCGTCACTAAAATTTTTACTTCTGGTTCCGCCTCTTGCGCTATCTTTATCGACTCTTGGTCTTGAGGTTTCGCGTTCGTTTATACGCCTGGCGCCGGCTCTTTTATTATCGTCGCGACTTTTAAATTCACGAACTTTATTTTGCTCTTCGCTTTTTTTAAGCACGCTTTGAGAACATACTTCAATCACCGTATGAACGTTGCCGCGCGGATTAAAATCACCAACTATCTTCATAAATTTCGGCTCTAATTTTTTATACAAAACATCGTAAATTTCATTTATACTATCCTCATGACTGATATTTCTATTCATAAAGCTATTTATATAAAGTTTTATCGCTTTTAATTCGACGACCAATTTATTAGGGATATACTCAAGATAAATCGTCGCGAAATCAGGATACCCCGAACGCGGACAAAGGCAACAAAATTCCGGCAAAGTTATCTTTATAACGTATTCGCGTTCATATTTATTTTCCCAAACTTCAAAATCTTTTTCCACATCAAATTCTTTTAAAATTTTCTCGCCGTATTTTAAATCTTCACTCATTTTTTACCTTTTTTAATTTTTATATATCCAAATGTTTAACGTCTTTGGCGTGATCTTGGATATAATTCCTGCGCGGTTCAACCTCATCGCCCATAAAAAGATTAAACGTATCGCTGGCACTTAACGCATCTTCTATGTTTATCTTTAATAAACGGCGATTTTCCGGATTCATCGTAGTTTCCCAAAGCTGCTCGGGATTCATTTCGCCAAGACCTTTATAGCGTTGTATATACGCACCTTTTTTGGCATTTTTTTCTATTTCGTCTAAAATTTCGATAACGTCCTTTTTAAAATTTATCTCACGTTCTTTGATTTTTTGATTGATATAAACCGCCTCTTCATAGAGCGGATTTGCAAATAAGGCGTCATTTACGATAAATTCCTCAAGTCCGCTTTCCGTTTGAACATAAATTCTAACTTCATCGTCATTTACGTATGAGTTTAAGATATTATGACCTTGATTTAAAAGATATGCTTTTAAAATCTCAAAAATTTCAGGATAATTTTTTGAAACGATATCCGGATTTTCTATCATATATCTAACGGCGGAAAGCACGTTAAATCGCTTCTCAAGCTCTTTTAATACGTTTCTATAAGCAGCTACGATTTTTAAAAAATCGACTAAATCGTTATTTCCGATACCTTCAAATTCCACGCCTTCAATTCCAGTTTCTATTAGAAATTCATTTAAGGCTTTTTCATCTTTTAAATAAATTTCCTTTTTACCTTTTTTATATCGATAAAGCGGCGGTTGAGCAAGATAAATATATCCGTTTTCGACGACTTTATTTAAAAATCTAAAGAAAAAAGTTAGTAAAAGCGTTTGAATATGACTTCCGTCAACATCGGCGTCGGTCATTATGATAATCTTATGATAACGCAATTTTTCGGCGTCAAATTCATCGCCTATACCGCAACCCAGCGCGGTTATCATATTTTTTATCTCATCGGAT
>JAJQAF010000021.1 GCA_021203945.1 Campylobacter sp. | reverse complement strand
CGAAATGGCGATAATCGCTACGGCGGACGTAGCCGTCGTTATCTTGCCCGCGTCTTTGGCATAGTTTGCGCTTACTCCCGATAGCAAGACAAACATCAAAAATACGAACAAAAACGCGCCGATAACGTGCAAAAAACCGATCTTTAGCGAAAAGAGCGCCGCTTTTAAGTAACTGCCGCCCGTAGCCGCAAAATACGAGCTCGTAAGCATTTTGCCGTGTCCCGCTCCCGCCGCGTGTAAAAAGCCGTAGGCAAACGACAAAAACAGCATAAACACAAACGAACCGCCGCTTAGAGAGCTTGAGTTTTGCCTCAAAAGCCGCTTGAGCCTATCTAGCGTCCCAAGCCCGGCTTTAGCGATAGAATCGAATTTTTGCTCGTCAATGGCGTCGATGTCGGCATACTTATTTTCTTGCTTTAAAACGGCGCTTAAACTAGGCTTGTCGTTATGCGCCTTTGCCGCTTGAGGCGTAGAAAGCGTGTAGAAGATCACGTTTGAGTTCGGATTTGGAATGACCCATGTAGAGGGCGAAATTTTAAACGCGTCGCCGTCTAGAAATTTAAAGTTGAAATATCCCTCTTTGTCGAAAATCTCCACTGATATGACGCGGTCGTTTTGCACGGGCAAATCGGCGTTAAAGCGGAGGTCGAATTTTAGCCGATTTTCGTCAAAATAAAGCTTGTATTCTTTTAAATTTAGCTTAAGCTTGGTCGCGTTTTCGTCCTTGTCAAAATACTCAATATCGGTTAGATAATTTCTAGGAACGAGGTAATCAAGCAGATTTAAGCGTATCTGCCTTAGCTCGTTTGCGTCGATATTTTTATCGGAATTCAGGTCGAAATTTTGCCTCATCAGCTCCGAAAAATTTTCGGAAAAGCTCCACGTAAATTTTATCTCCGTTATCTTGTCGTTTTGCGTGCTAAAGGCGGTATTTACGTGCGCGGTCGGACTATAAAGAGAACAAAGCGCACATCCGAAAGCTTGCAGATAAAACAAACTTAAAAATAGGACGCGCGCTAGCATTTATTATAGACTTTGGGCTAAAATTTCAGCCGTTTTTTTCATCTCGCTAAACCATTCTAAAGGCAACTGATCGATCTGCTCGACTTTAGCGCCCGCTTGTTCGGCTATCAGCTTGGCGGCTTTTTGAGAAAATTGCGGAGCGACGAAAATAACCTTGACGCCGTGCTCTTTCGCCTCCTCGATAAGCTCCGCCATATCGGTCGGTTTCGGCTCTTTGCCCTCGATCTCGATAGCGACTTGCTCTAAATTATAACGTTTGGCGAAATATCCCCAAGACGGATGATACACGATAAATACGCGATTTTTTACGTTTTGCAATTTATCGGCGATAAATTTATCAAGCTCGTCTAATTTAGCTTGGAATTTAGCTAGATTTGCCTTGTAAATTTCGGCATTTTGCGGAAATTCCGCGATAAGAGCGTCTGCGATATTTTGCGCCTGAGTTTTTACCAGCACGGGATCAAGCCAAACGTGCGGATCTAATCCGTGATGGTGATGATGGTGTTCGTGAGCTTCGTGATCGTGATGTTCGTGCTTATCGTGATCGTGATGTTCGTGCTTTTGGGCGTCCGCCTCGTGTTTATCGTGATCGCAATCGGCATGCTTGTCATGATCGTGCTCGCCGTCATGATCGTGATGATGTTCGCCGCTCATGGCGATCTTTTGGATACCTTCTTGCGTTTTGATTATCTTTAAGCTTTTAAACGTTTTAGAAAAACGCTCCAACCAAACGTCCTCAAACTCGATCCCGACGGCAAAATAAAGCTTGCTGTTTTCAAGTTCTTTCATCTGTTTGGGCTTCGGCTCGTAAGTGTGCGGATCGGCACCTTTACCGACCATGACATTTACGTCGATCGTGTCGCCCGCGATTTGCTCTATAAAGTATTTCGTAGGTAAAATGCTTGCGGTTACGATAGGTTTAGCAAATAATGCAACTGCGCTTATGACTAGCAAAGCGAAAATCTTTTTCATTATCTCTCCTTAGTAAAATAATCCGCAAGTTTAACAAAATGCAACTAAGTTGCAACTTAAAATTTTAAATCGAATTTTATCTGAAATTCCTAAATTTTTAAATTAAATTTAAAAGTTTTAGCGTAAGATATTTAAAATTTAAAAGGCAAAAAATGGATATTGAAAAATTTTTACAAGAGCACGGCATAAAGCCTACGCCGCTGAGAATGCGGATAGTCGAAATTTTAAGTATCGATAAAATCCCGCTTAGCTACGATGAAATTTTACAAAATTTAGACGCGAACAAAACGACCGTTTATCGAAGTATGGAGCTTTTTGAAAAGCAAGGACTCATCGTAAAAACCGAAAATAACCATAAGAGTTACTATGAGCTTGCCGACGGCGCAAAGGCGTATTTTATCTGCGACGTTTGCCACAAGGTAACAAACATCGAAGTGCCGATACCAAAACAAGCAAAACTTGTTAAGAGTGCCGTTATAAAGGGCATTTGCGAAGAGTGCGATCACTCATAAAGCGCGGCTATCTCGTTCGGGATCGCTTTGGGGCGGTTTGTGCTCGGGTCAAAATAAACAAACGTCGTTTTGCCTTTTGCAATGAGTTTGCCCTCTTTTTTAAACTCAAAAAATCTCGTCGAACTTGCCTTTGTATCAGACTGCGTCCAAGTGTAAATTTCGATCCGCTCGCCTAATTTTACGGGCGCTATATATGTAGCTTCGTTTGTTCGAACGAGCCAAATACCGTTTCGCTCGCGCTGAGCTTCGATCGTGTCGCCTACTGCGTCCGAATGGGCAAACGCCGCCTCTTGCATAAGAATAAAATAATACGCGTTATTCATATGTCCGTGCATATCGATTGCTTGGGGAGGAATTTTTAGCTTGTAGATAAATTCTTTCATTTTGAGAGCCTTTTTTGCTAAAATTATATCCAAAAACGGGAGCGCGTATGCAAAATATCTGGGACAAAAAAGCCAATAGTTATCAAAGATTTGACGGAAAAATCGGTAAATTTCAGCAAACCGTCCTTGATACTTTGCAAAATTTCGGCGTAAATTTTAAAGACAAATCTATCGTCGATATAGGTTGCGGCACGGGCGTTTGGACGCTATTTTTAGCCCAAATCGCCTCACGCATAACCGCTATTGACGGCTCTAAGGGAATGATTGAAATTTTACATCAAGACGCCGCGAAATTCGGTATAAAAAACGTCTTTACCATTCAAAAAAGCTGGAGCGAATTTAACGGCGACGAAATTTACGACATCGCGCTAACTACGATGAGTCCGGCGATCTCAAACGAGAATGATTTTGAAAAGTTTAACGCGCTCGGCAAGGTTAAAATTTATCTTGGCTGGGCGCGATCCAGAAGCTCCGATCTGCTTGAGCCGTTTTTCAAACAACTCGGAAGAAAGAGCGTCGATATTATGGCTGTCGACAGACTGGAAGAGTGGCTAAAAGAGCGAAATTTAGCCTATAAAAGCGAAATTTTAACCGAAACCAGGATCACCAAACGAAGTTTTAAACAAGCTTTTGAAAATATCTGCTGGCATCTTGAGATAAACGGGCTAAAATTTGACGAAAAAGAGGTAACGTCAATGCTTGAGCCGATTTGCAAAGACGGGTTTGTCGATGAAACTATCGACTCGCAGATGAAACTTTTTGTATTTTAGAGGGGAAAAATGGAGCTTTTACTGCTGGCGTTCGCGCTTGCCATGGATAGCGTCGCGCTTAGTATCGCAAACGGCGCGAAATGCAGAGCCTTAATCGTCGGCGAGGTAGTCAAAACGGCTTTCGTATTTGGATTTTTTCAGGCTTTAATGCCGTTTTTGGGCTATATTTTAGGGCTTGCTTTCGTTAGTTTCATAGCCTCGATAGATCATTTTATCGCATTTGGGATACTTGCATTTTTAGGCGTAAAGATGATAAAAGAGGCAAAAGAACCCAAAGATGAAATATGTCCGACCAAATCGGAAACTAAATTTTTAATCATGGGCGCACTAGCCACGAGTATCGACGCTTTGGCAGTCGGCATAACTTTTAGTTTCGTGCAAATAAACGTTTTATACGCCTGTCTTATCATCGGCGTAGTCTGCTTCGGGCTTTGCGTTTTGGCTTATTATGCCGGTAAATTTTTGGGCGAATGGCTCGAAGCCAAGTCGCTTGTTTTGGGCGGGGCGATTTTGATATTTATCGGGTTTAAAATTTTGCTTACGCATCTTGGAATTGTGTAAATTTTATCTTTTGTAACGGCAAATCGCTTGTAAATTCGTGAAATAACCTAATTTATAACGATTACTTTGCGCTAAGGCTTAAATTTAGCTTTTTGCGAGGCGAACGCAGGCAAATTGCGGCGAAAGGAATGCTAAATTTGGTGGCTCTTGGGTTTATAATCACTATTAGACATTAGCCGAGCCGT
>JAJQAF010000228.1 GCA_021203945.1 Campylobacter sp. | reverse complement strand
GCTTTTGGATCTTGCCTTAAAATTTTAAACTCGGCATCGGCTCTTGTTTTGCGATCGGCAAGCTCGTTCATAAAGCGTTTGCCGGTGCGAACATCAACGGCGATACCGTATTTAAACGTGCCCTGTTGAGTTAAAATAGGTGCCGTGCCAAAACCTTTTTCATCCGGGCTTGCCCATGGTCCGAACTGAATCCAATCGACTTGAACCGGATATGCGCCGATTTCGAATGCTTTTAACAAAGCGCCCGCCGTTGCGCCCGGATGATTTGTGCTATCGACGTCGTCGGGGATTCTCGGATCTTGAAGTTTTCTAAAAATTTTATCTCGGCAGAAACCGCCTGCAGCTAAAATAACGCCTTTTTTGGCTTTCAATGTTTTTGGCGTTCCGCTTGTATTTTCAAGATCGTCGCTGTAAAGGTTTGCGTCGAATTTATACTCTTCGCGAATGGTAACACCGCCGATACGCTCGCCGTCCATTACGAAATCATCGAATTTAGCGCGTCTTCTTAGCTCGCAACCTTTGTCTTTTAAAGCTTCAAATTTCTCAAGCATAGGCTGAATATAGCCCGAGCCGCTGTCATTTGTGGTTAGCATTGAGCGTGCGACGGTGTGTCCGCCGAAGTGAGCGCAGTGATCTTTAAACTGAACGCCGCATTCAACCAAGAATTTATAAGCGTCGATTCCGCGATCGGCTAAAGTTTGCAAAAGCTCGGGATGGTTTATGCCAAGACCCGCTTTCAAGCAGTCGTCCATAAATAGTTCTTTACTATCTTTTATATTGGTTTTGGCTTGAACTGGATTGCTTACGACGCTCATGCCGCCACCGTTAATGACGGAGTTTCCGCCGATACGACCCATTTTTTCAAGGATTAAGACCTTATTGCCTTTTTGAGCCGATTTTAGACCTGCCGCAAGTCCCGCAAAACCTGAACCGACGATGATGACGTCCCATTCCTCGTCGAATTTGACGTCTTTCGCATCCTTTGCCGATGCGTTTGAATTTACCGCCGTAAGCGCTAATGCACCGGCACCGACCATACTCATTTTGAGCATATCGCGTCTTGACATTTGATTTGTCATATTGTCTCCTTTTAAAAAGTTATCAAGGAGAATTATACAAAATATTATATGAGAACTATATGAGATATTTTAAAATTTAAGTTTTTTGATATTCTGGGTATATCCGTGATATTTTATCTTACAATTTTTATAAAAATTAATATTTTTTTAAAAGCTGTAATTTACATATGAATAATAAAGATAGAATAATAAATTACACAAAATTGATATTATAAAATTTAAGCTATTTAAAAATAAAAATTTACTATAATTTCATTTCAACTTTTTTGGTCCCGTAGCTCAGTTGGTAGAGCACTACCTTGACATGGTAGTGGTCGATGGTTCGAGTCCATTCGGGGCCACCATTTTGACTTTCTTTATGAATTCATCGTTTATCCCGTAATTCTTGCTTTGCATAAGTTGCCGTAAAATAGAGGTTTATGCGGAAGATGGAATTTAGATATTTTAATTTCTATAACTGCATAATGTTTGATTAAATTTAAAAAGTGCGAGGCTAACCACTTCCTCGCACAAGATTGTCGGGAGAAAAATGAATCACAAGTAATGCAAAGACGAGTAAATTGCTTTAAATTCATTTTCAAAGGCAATATTAACATTGTGTATCTTAAAATATAATAAAATATATAGATAAAATTCATTAAATTTAATACTATTGTTTATATAACGTATAAATTTATATATTTATAATTATGCAAAGGTTCATAAAATTGAAATTTTAAATATTAAGTTTGGCTTAAAGCCCATTTGGATAAAATCAACAATTGTTCTTTTAGAGTAAAAAAGACAGTTTGATATAAGGAAAACAGATGAGCGAAATTATCGCATATAAAGTAGGTGAAAACATAGTTGATACGCAAAGTATCGGTGAGACAAACGGCGCTATGCCGATCTATTTTGATAATTCAAAAGACGCGCTAAACGTCATTCGACATTCTTGCGCGCATATTATGGCGGAAGCTATTAAGGCGCTATATCCGGATGCTAAATTTTTTGTAGGACCTTGTATAGAGGATGGATTTTATTACGATTTTAGAGTCGATGATATCGGCACTAAACTTGGAGAGGCGGATTTAAACGCTATCGAAGCAAAGATGAAAGAGCTCATAGAGCTTAAAAGCGATATAGTAAAAACCTGTTTTTCAAAAAAAGAGATCAGCGAAAGATTTAAAAACGACGATCTTAAGCAAGAGGTTTTAAAACGAATTCCCGACGGCATAGTAAGTATGTATTCGCAGGGAAATTTTGAAGATATATGTCGCGGACCGCACGTGCCGAATACTAAATTTTTAAGATTTTTTAAGCTTACTCGCGTAGCGGGGGCGTATTTGGGCGGCGATGAAACTCGCGAGATGCTTACTAGGATTTACGGCACGGCGTATGCGGACAAAGAGAGCTTAAAAGAGCATCTTCGTATTATTGAAGAGGCTAAAAAAAGGGATCATAGAAAGCTTGGCGTTGAGATGAAGCTATTTGGTTTTGACGATGAGGTGGGCGGAGGTTTGCCGATTTGGCTGCCAAACGGCGGACGTTTGCGTTCAAAGCTGGAGCAAATTTTGTATAAAGCCCATAGAGATCGCGGCTATGAGCCCGTGCGAGGACCCGAGCTTTTAAAAGCCGATGTTTGGAAACGCAGCGGGCATTACGCAAATTATAAAGAAAATATGTATTTTACGACGATTGACGATCAAGAATACGGAATAAAGCCGATGAACTGCGTGGGACACATCAAGGTTTATCAGACGGAAATTCGCTCTTATCGTGATCTGCCGCTTAAATTTTTTGAATACGGCGTCGTGCATCGTCATGAAAAAAGCGGCGTTTTGCATGGACTTTTTAGGGTGCGAGAATTTGCGCAAGATGATTCGCATATCTTTTGTATGCCAAGCCAAATCAAACAAAATATCCTTGAAATTTTAAGCTTTGCGGGCAAGATCATGGAAAATTTCGGCTTTGATTATGAGATGGAAATTTCAACAAAACCCGCAAAAGCAATCGGCGATGATGAAATTTGGGAAACCGCTACGCGCGCACTTAAAGAAGCACTTGATGAAAACGGCTTTAAATACGGCATTGATGAGGGCGGCGGTGCGTTTTACGGGCCAAAAATTGATATTAAGATAACCGACGCCTTAAAGCGAAAATGGCAGTGCGGAACGATTCAGGTTGATTTTAACTTGCCTGAACGCTTTGATTTGGGATATATTGACAGCAATAACGAACGTCAGCGTCCCGTTATGTTACATCGCGCGCTTTTGGGAAGTTTTGAGAGGTTTATCGGAATTTTACTTGAACATACGGCGGGCGAATTGCCGTTTTTCATCGCTCCTACGCAAGTCGTTATCGTGCCGATTAGCGACGCCCATCTTGATTATGCCAAACAGATCGCCAAAGAGCTTCGCAAAATCAACGTAGATAGCGAAATCGCAAGTAAAAACGAGAGCCTAAATAAAAGAATACGAACGGCTGAAAAACAAAGAGTGCCGATGATAATCGTGCTTGGCGACAACGAGGTTGCAAATCGTAGCGTCGCCCTACGCGATAGGCAGGCTAGAACGCAAAGCGATATGGGCTTGGCGGAATTTATAAATTTAATGAAGGAGAAACTTAGTGAGGTATATTTTTGAGTAAGGAAAACGAAGTATTGCTCAATGAAGATATTCGGGCGCGTGAGGTAAGATGTGTCGGCGACGACGGCACGGTTTATGGTGTCGTTTCAAGAGACGAGGCTTTAAGTATCGCCGTTAAACAAGGGCTTGATTTGGTGCTTGTGGCACCCGATGCGAAGCCGCCTGTTTGCAAGATAATGGACTATGGCAAATTCCGTTATCAGCAGGAAAAAAAGCAAAAAGAAGCCAAAAAGAAACAAAAAGTTATAGACATCAAAGAGATAAAACTCTCAATCAAGATCGCGCAAAACGACATAAACTACAAGGTCAAACACGCGGTTGAATTTCTAAAAGACGGCAAACACGTTAAATTTCGCGTCTTCTTAAAGGGTCGTGAAATGGCTGCTCCGGAAGCCGGTGCGGTTATGCTGGAAAAGGTTTGGGAGATGGTAAAAGACTTCGCCGATAGAGATAAAGAGCCGCTCATCGAAGGTCGCTACGTAAATATGCTTGTAACTCCTAAAAAGGGTTAAATTTAGCCAAATATAAATGGGAGTTATTAACCGAAACTCCCATTCCGCTTGTTAAATCGTGTGGCTTTGTATTATTAAAACGGGTTGCTACGGTTTTAAAAAATCTTTAAAATCGGCTCAAATTAAAGCAAATGAAAAAACAAGCACAATTCGTTTAAGAATTCTAAAAGATAAATTAATAAGAATTTTAATAGCTCTTGAA
>JAJQAF010000308.1 GCA_021203945.1 Campylobacter sp. | reverse complement strand
TATGTATGTCATCTATGAGAAATATCGACGATAAAGAGTTAAGCGAACTAAGACAAAGAGTCGGAATAATCTTTCAAAATTATCGGCTCATCAATGAATGGAGCGTCGAAAAAAACGTGATGTTGCCGCTTATAATAAAAGGCATAACCCAAAGCGTTTGCAAAAAGCAAGTCGCAAAACTGCTAAAACACGTCAATATGCTTCATAAAGCCGACAAATATCCTATAGAACTAAGCGGCGGCGAGCAGCAACGAGTAGCGATGGCAAGGGCTTTGGCGCATAATCCGAACTTGTTGTTGTGCGACGAGCCGACGGGAAATTTAGATGAATATTCAAGCGACGTCATTTGGTCTCTTCTAAAATCGGCGCGCGAATTTTTAGGAACTAGCGTCGTGGTTGTAACGCACCATATACCATCTACGCTTCGCATTCCGTATCGCCATTTTGTCATAGAAAACGGAGGCGTTCATGAAATCGCTTAGAGATCATCTAGGTTTCATCTTTCCTCTCGTCGCCCTGCTCTTTGCGGTGCAATTTAGTATGACGTCGGCTAAAATCGTAAAAAGCTACGAAAATTTAATGAACAACGACTATAATATCGTGATCGTATCGAACAAAGAGCTGACCGATGCCGACGTTAGACCGCTTGTAAATACCTTTGCTTCGCTTGAAATTCTAAGCGCTAAAAAGATAATCGACAGACTGTCAAACGACATTTCATCTAAAAATTTATCCGTCTTACAAAACGCTTTGCCTAAATTTTATTCATTGAAACTAAATACGTTTCCTTCGCCGAAATTTATGAATCAAATAAAAGACAAACTCCAAAAACTAGACGGAATAAGTCGCGTAGAGACCTTTTCGAAAACGCACGATAAGGTGTTTAAAATTTTAAATTTAGCAAAAATGCTCTCTTATGTGTTTATGTGTATTTTGGGCGTTATAGGTGTTATGTTGATGTTCAAACAGGTTAAAATTTGGCTTTACGAGCACAAAGAGCGTATCGAGATAATGACGCTTTTCGGAGCGCCGTTTTGGCTAAAAAGCGCCATGCTTTACAAAAGCGCGATCTTAGATAGCTTTGCGGCTACTTTCATCGTCGGAGCGTTTTTCTTTGCTTTACCGAATATAAAATTTTTTAGCGATTTATTAGGACAAGTCGATATCGCCGTGCCTCCTCTCAATATTATTGACGAGCTGCCGATACTCTTCGGAGCGGCGCTTTTACTCAGCATATTCGTGGTCAGTCTTGTAATGAGAAAAGCGAGAAAAAGCGATATATGAGAAAATTTATCTTTATCGTATTTTTTTTAACGCAACTTTTTTCCGCATCAAGCACGAATGAAAAAATAAAAGACTCCAAAAGCTCCTTGCGTTCAAGCGAAGCAATGTCCCGGCAGCTAAATAAAAAGCTTGACGATCTGGCAAACGACATAGTAAGCGGCGAAAAAAAATTAAAGGGCATAGGGTCGGATATTTCTAGTCTAAAAACTCAAATTTCAGCTCTTGAAGGCAACGCCACAAACGCGTTAGGCGAACTTGAAAAATTAACCAAACAAAACAAAGAGCTGGCTCAAACACAAAAGGAGCTTGAGCAAAATATGATACGAATAATCGCCGAAGATCTGTCCTTTGACCTGATTTTGTCCGATGACGAAAACAAGGAAAGCGAAGATAGCATAATAGCGTCGCAAATTTTAACCAAACTAAATAGCATCGCAAAAGAGGATTTTAAAAGACTTAGCAAAAATTATGAAAGCACAATAGAGCTGATAAAATCGCAATCAAACAAAATAGAGCGGATAAATTCCAGTATAAAAAATTATAAACGCAAACAAAGCGATCTGGTAGAGCTTGAGAGCAATCAAAAAAGCACGATAAACAATCTCAAACGAGACAAAGAAATTTATACTAAAAAATTAGCCAAACTTCAAGTGCAGCAAGACGAAATAAGAAAAACGTTAGAACAGCTTGCGATCATGAAAAAACGCGAGGACGCGGCGGCTTTAGAAGCCAAGCGAAAACAAGAGAAAACAGCTCAAAACAAAACAAAAAATGACGGTTCCGGCGTAAAGCAGATGGGCTCAAGCTATCAAACGAGCTCTGTTAAAAAATACACCGGTCCAAAAACGATAGCTCCGCTTGATAGTTTTAGTGTAAAGCAAAAATTCGGCAATTACGTAGATCCTATATACAACATCAAAATTTTTAACGAATCCGTCGTATTGAGCTCAAATACTCCGGACGCAAAAGTAAAAAGCGTATTAAACGGCAAAGTAGTTTTTGCAAAGCAAACGCCTATATTGGATAATGTAGTAATCGTAGAAAATAATAACGGCATTCATACCATCTACGCGCATCTAAGCCAAATAGCCCCTACTATCAAAGTAGGATCGTCCGTGCAAAAAGGATACGTCATAGGGCGAGTAAGAAACGATCTTACATTTGAAGTAACGCAAAAAAATTACCACATAGATCCGCTTGAATTAATTAGTCTAAAATAGCCTGTTTTGCGCGGCATTAGCTAAATTTAAAGCCTTTTTGGCTAAAATGCGTGAATTTCAAGGAGCAAAATATGAGCAACAAAAAGCGTGTATTGGTAAAATTTTCGGGTGAAGCGTTAGCGGGAGAAAGCGGTTTCGGAATAGATACCGTAATACTGAAATTTATCGCAAACGAGATAAAAAGTCTCGTAGCAAGCGGCATTGAAGTCGGTATAGTAATCGGCGGCGGAAATATTATACGCGGCGTAAGCGCGGCTAAAGACGGCATCATTAAACGCACAAGCGGCGATCACATGGGTATGCTTGCGACCGTTATCAACTCAATAGCCATGCGCGAGGCGCTGGAGCGAGGCGGGCTTGACGTGAGAGTTCAAAGCGCGATAAAAATGGAAGCGATATGCGAGACGTTTATCGTAGGACGCGCGCAACGTCACTTAGAAAAAGGTAGAGTGGTTATATTTGCCGCAGGAACGGGCAATCCGTTCTTTACTACCGATACCGCAGCTACGCTTAGAGCTATCGAAATAGGCTCGGATATGATAATAAAAGCGACAAAAGTCGACGGCGTTTACGATAAAGACCCTAATAAATTTAAAGATGCAAAACTTATAAAATCCATAAGTTACGAAAAGGCGATGAGCGACGATATAAAGGTCATGGACGACACGGCTATCGCGCTAGCAAAGGACAACTCGCTACCTATTTTGGTTTGCAATATGTTTAAAGAGGGGAATTTATTAAAAATCGTTAGCGAAGATGAAAAAGCGCTATACTCTGTAGTAAAATAAAATTTTAAAAGGATAAAAAATGAGAACGGAACAAATAACGGCAAAGGCTTTAAAACAAATCGGAGACGATAGATACAAACTGGCTCTAATCGTAGCAAAACGCGCGGAAGCGCTGGCGAACGGAGCGGAGGCGCTTATTAGCGGGGATACTTTAAAAATGAAATTTGCGGATATCGCACTAATGGAAGTCGCCGAAGGCAAGATAGGTTTAGAGGCCATAGTTGAAGAAAAATAGTATCTTTATCGAGCAACTTATCGAAGAGATATATGCTTGTAAAAACGTCTCGGACGTTATGAATTTGCTCTTTTCGTTATGCGAGCGGACACCTCTTTTACAAAAAGCCGTAGATAGGTGCGTATCCTCTCATGCCGGTCAATACCGAAAAAGCGGCGAGCCTTATGCGATACATCCCGTTTTGGTTGCATGTATAGTCGGCTATATGGGCGGCAATGAGAGTATGGTTATCGCCGCGCTTTTACACGATGTCGTAGAAGCCACGGACACGACGCTAGCCGAGATAAAGACGGAATTCGGCGACGAAGTGGCAAAACTCGTTGAAGGGCTTACAAAAATAGTAGCTATCAGAGAAGATAAATTGGCAAGTTCCGACAGCAATGAACGTTTAGCCTCTTCGGCTCTTACGTTTAGACGAATGCTTCTTATATCGATTGAAGACGTTCGAGTCCTTGTGGTGAAGCTTTGCGATCGATTGCATAATATGCTGACCCTCGACGCCTTAGCTCCGGAAAAACAAAAACGTATCGCGGAAGAGACGCTTATGGTTTATGCTCCTATCGCGCATAGACTTGGAATTTCATCTATCAAAAATTTGCTTGAAGATCTTAGCTTCAAATACGCTATGCCCGATGAATATGCTAAAATTTACAACTATTTGGACAAACATAAGCAGCAACTTGCATTAAAATTAAACGCATTTTACGAAAAAGTAGGTCAAATTTTACTTCAAAACGGTTTTAGAGAAGGAAGTTTTGAAATTCAAAAGCGTATAAAACATTACTATTCAATATACCTAAAAATGCAAAGAAAAGGGATATCCATAGAAGAGGTGCTTGATCTGCTAGCCATTCGTATTATAGTAGAAAAACCGCTTGATTGTTATCTTGCGCTTGGTAGTTTGC
>JAJQAF010000313.1 GCA_021203945.1 Campylobacter sp. | reverse complement strand
ACATAAAAATTTATAAATCCAAGCAAAATTCTTGACCCAAGAATGCACCTTTGGTAAATGGGAAGGGGCAGGAAAGAAATTTAAATTTTCTATCGTCGCTTTGTTTTATATCGTAAATTTATCCGCCGCCGATACCGACGGACAGTATGAACTATCGGAAGTAAATGTTGATGCGAACGTTACAAGAGCCAGTAACGGCGTTCTTACGACGGTTGATAATTTCGGCGGTAAAAGAAGCGTAAGCAGAGAATTGATTGAAGCGACGTCAAATAAAAACGGTGATATTACGTCGTTACTTCACGGTAATCCCGCGGTAAAATTTTCAAACGCAAATAATCAAAGCACTACGCAGGGCGAGATAGATCCGGCACAGGTTTCTATACACGGTGCGGCTTACTATCAGAATAATTTTCAAATAGACGGCTTTAATATGAACAATGACCTAGACCCGGGCAGTTCAAACGACTATACTACCGCAAATAGCCCTACCGAAGTGCCTAGCAGCGCAAGTCAAGGGATAAATATAGATACCGATTTTATTGAGAGATTAGACGTATATGATAGCGACGTTTCGGCTAAATACGGCGGATTTACGGGCGGCGTTATCGACGCTAAGACGCGCGATCCAAAAGAAGGTTTTCACGGTAAATTTTCCGTAGCCCACTCACGCGGCAAATATCCGAGTTCTCGTCGTTTTCCATGGACTAAATATAACATTGACGAAGCGGACGAAGAAAGCTTTTTAGAAAGCTCAACCGCTAAGAACCAGCCGGAATTTTCCAAATGGACTACAAGGTTAAATTTAGAAGGTTTTTTGACCGACGATTTTGGCTTGATGTTTGGGTATGCTCAAACTCGTTCCAAAATCCCAACTTTTAAATATAATCAAAGCTCTACCGGTTACGTAAACGGCGACGAAAAGATAAACCAGCGTCGTTTGAGTGAAAATTATTTTTTAAAAGGCGTTTGGTATGCCACGGATCGCCTTACTATTCGTCCGCAAATCATGTATGCGCCGATGGAGGCTAAGATATTTTCAAACCAAAGAAAAGATAGTGAGCAGGATATAAAATCAGGCGGTCAGACCTATAACTTGAGTGCCGAGTATGAGGCGGATTGGGCAAAAATAGAGCAAAAAATCGGTTATTCCATCTTACAAACCAGTCGCGACAGTAAAAACGAATATTTGTTAAATTGGTATCGTTCAAACGCTAAAAACTGGAATTCAGGAACCGGAGCGAGCGCAAATTCCGAAGGCGGATACGGCGATATAGATCAGGTGCAAAAAACTTTTAGTTACGACTTGGATTTTGATTTTGCTAAGTTTGATACCGCATGGTTTGAGCATAGTCTAAGAGCCGGGCTTGGCTTTAATAAAAAATCCGGTTCTTATGAGATAAAAGATACTTTTTGGACCACTTCGACTAAAACTCGCGGCGACTTTAGCGCCACTATGCTCGGATGCGCCGAGGGCGATTGGCTTTGCGACGATAGCGGTAACGTTTATCGCTCGGCTACGCAAACATATGATTATCAATACGCTCGGGCGGCTAGCGTGTATGAAGCGGGTAAAATTTCGACTTCTGTAAAAAGCTGGTCGGCTTATGCGGAAGATAGTATAAAATTTTGGCGATTTACGATTCGCCCGGGAATTCGCTTTGATACCGACGATTATATGGATAAGGATACTTGGGCGCCTAGATTTAGCGCAAATTTTGACGTATGGGGAAATAATTTAACAAATCTTAGCTTCGGTCGTAATCGCTACTACGGCAGAAACGCCTTTGTTTATAAGACGCGCGAAGGACGAAATAAGCTTTTGGTAAATTACACTAGAGCGAGCGCTTACGATACAAATTGGAATGCCGCGAATAACTACGGCTGGGTGCGCGGAAGCGGAGCTAGCACCTCTACGTATAGATTTGATCAGCTTGATATCCCATACGACGATGAAACGAGTTTTGGAATTCGTCAAAAGGTCGGACCTGTCGCAATTCTTGCAAAATATGTAAAAAGAGAGGGGCGCAAGCAAGTAACGCAACAACGGGCTGCGGATTTGGGAACGACATGCGACAGTTCGCTTTATAGTTCAAACTGCTATTTATACACAAATGAAGGTTACAGCGACGTCAAAGAATACGATATAAGCGTTGCAAACGATGTTCCTCTTGAAACTTTGGGCATATCGCATAGTTTTGAGCTAACGTATAGTCATATGCAAAAAAAGTCGAACAATAACGGTTACGGCGATAGAGACGCCGACGTTATTGAGGATCCTGAGGTATATTACGAAGGGAATATCGTGAGAAAAAGTAGCTTGCCTACGCAAAACTACTACCGTCCTTGGATATTTACCGCAAGTCTTGTTTCACATATTCCTCAATACGGGCTGTCCGTTTCAAATTTCTTAACGTATGAAGCGCCGATGGATGCGCTCGTAACTAGCAATAGCGCTTGCGGGATTACGAGTGCTCAAGCGGGCGGACGCGACGTTTATTGCGCGGTCGATTTGGGAGCCAGCTGGAAATGGGATATGAAAATAGCTTACGAAAAGAAAATGCCTAAAGACGTGAGTGCGTTTGTGAGCCTAGATATTTTAAATATTACAAACCGTAAAAATAAAACTACGGCGGAATATTCAAGCAATCGCACAAAAACGACATACGAACCCGGAAGACAATTTTTAGTAGAAGCCGGACTAAAATGGTAAAATTTAATGGCTTACGCTAAAAATACCTACGGTAACGTGATAGCGTTTCTTATATCTGTCGCTGTTCATTCGGTCATAGTGTATTTTGTATTTACTACTCTTACGAATGATATATTCTTTGCGCAAAAGCAAGAGACTAAAGAGGCGATGGCTATAAATTTAAATCAAATTTCGCTAAACAATAACAGTAATAGCGATATGCAAGCGTCCGAGATGCAATCGATCGAGGCGAATGCGGCGGAACAAACGCAAGAAATCAAAAAAGAAGAGCCTAAGGAAGAACCAAAAGAAGAGGTCAAAGAACCAGAGCCAAAACCGATAGAAAAGCCCAAAAAAGTAGTTCCTATAGAAAAACCAAAACCTAAGAAGCCAAAAGAAACAAAAGAGGTTAAAGCTCAAGAAACGCTTACGCAAGAGACGATCAAAGAGCCTACGTCTGAAACGCCGACACCCGCCAGCGCGCCGTCAAGTCAAAATTTAGCCGACAACGAAGCCGTAAGTCAAGGCGGTTCAAAGCAATCGGGCGTTTCGTCAAGTTTAAATCAAGCAAATGCCAGAACGATTTTGGGCGAAATTCAAGACGCTATTTTTAAACATAAAACCTATCCTAAACGTGCGATAGACGGCAAAATGCAAGGTAAAATCGGCGTTAGGTTTTTGCTAAAATCAAACTGCGAATTTGAAATTTTAGAGCTCACTAAAAGCAGCGGATTTGATTTTTTGGATAATCACGCGCTAAAAATCGTTAAAAAAGCCTGCGGCGACTTTCCGAGCGAAGCCGTCGGTATGGATATAAAAGTGCCGATAGCGTTTAATCTAAAACATATCGATCAATAAAAATAGGAGCATTGATGAATATAATCCAATGCCGTAATCTAACGCATTTTTACGGTAAAAAAAAGATATACGAAAATTTAAATTTTGACGTGCAAAAGGGCAAAGTTGTGGGCTTACTCGGCAAAAACGGAGTCGGAAAAAGCACCACGATAAATATCTTAATGGGATTTTTACGCCCGCAAAGCGGAAGCTGTAAAATTTACGGACAAAACGCAAACGAACTAACGCCCGAAATGAAAGCTAAGATCGGTCTTTTATACGAAGGACATATCTGCTATGATTACTTAAGTATCGAGCAGATCGAACGCCAGCACGCCGCACACTACGGTAAAATTTGGAAAAAAGAGCTTTACTACGACCTAATTTCAAAAATGGGCGCGAATAAAAATCAAAAAATTCGCACCCTTTCGTGCGGACAACGCTCACAGGTCGTTTTGGGCTTAATCTTTGCGCAAGACCCCGAGCTTTTGATACTTGATGATTACTCTATCGGGCTTGATACGGGTTATAGGCGCCTTTTTGTCGAATATTTAAGCGAATTCGTAAAAGACGGGCAAAAAACCGCGCTTATGACGACTCATATCGTAAGCGATCTGCACCATTTAATAGACGACATCATAGTTTTACGTCGCGATAAGGAGCCTTATTGCGCGCCGCTTAGCGAATTTAGGCGAAATTTTAAAGGCTATTCGCTTGATAAAAGCGTTGATATTAGCCGAATTCAAGGCGTTGAGACGAGTTTAAGCTTAAAACACGAAAATCAAATTTTCGGCTTTTTTAAAGAGGATATCGCGGGCGGTAAAAGGCTTGAGCTTAGTTTTGAAGATGAATTTTTAGGGCTTACGGGAAGATACTGATGGGATATATCGTTTTAAAAGTATTTTTTAAATTTAGATTTTCGTTTTGGATTTTTC
>JAJQAF010000229.1 GCA_021203945.1 Campylobacter sp. | reverse complement strand
TGTTTGCGTTCATCGCTTTAAACGGCGAGGAGATCACCTTAAAAAAGGGCGAAACACGTGTTTTTACAACAAAACAAGATATTGCTACCGTTTTTAGTTCCGATCCCAAGGTTGTAGATTATAATTTAATCGGCACTAAAAAAATGGTAGTTTTTGCTACGGGAGACGGAAGTGCGAATGTAAAGGCATTCGGCGGTGAAAATTCTGAGATTTTATTGTCCGTTGATTTTTTGGTTGATAGCGTGAGCGCAAATCTGGAGAATATTGAAAAAATTATCACCAAAAGAAATCCCGGCGTTAAAAATATCAAGATAGACCGACTATCAATTCCGGGAGAAAAAGGATACGTCATATCCGGGGAAGTCCCTGATACTAGAACTCAAGAAGATGTTTATAAAATGGCTCTTGCGGCTCTTGGTTTATCAGAAAGCGGCACGGAAGAGAAAAAGAATGAAAACAGAGTAAGCGCCGAGAACACGCAAAGTAGCTCTTCAACTAGCAATGATACTAGCGATAACGATTATAAAAATTCCTCATTAATTGATAAATTAAAACTAATAGGCACGAATTTGATTAATGTCGAGCTGGTGGTGGCGGATGTCCAAAAGAGCTTTTTGCAAACGCTTGGCATTGACATCAATAACGGCGGAGTATTTACCTTACCGTTTATTAACGGAAGACAGTCGCCTTTGATACACGGCGGAAATCTAAAAGATACTTATACCCCCGGTCAATATACCGATTATATGCCTTTTAGTCTAACAGGCATCATAACCGCTATCAATAACGATCAAGTGGGTAAAATTTTAGCAAAACCGAATGTTTCGGTGCTTAGCGGTAGAGAAGCCAGTTTTAGCGTTACCGATGAATATACCAGCTTTGAAGTAAGCGTAAGTGACGGAGTAACCACGACAAGCCCGAAGGATCCTAAAAAATACGGTATTAGTCTAAGCGTAAGACCTACTATAGAAAATAACGGCAAAATTTTGATAGAGATATCGCAAAGTAGCTCCGATATATCAAGCATAGCGACAAGGGGCGAGGCGACGGAGGCCAATATCAAACAGAGAAGCCTTTATAGCACTATATTACTTGAAGCCGGTCAAAGTTTTGCCATAAGCGGTCTAATAGCCGAAAGAGATGATGAGACGGTTGCGTCTATTCCCGGTTTAGGCGACATACCTGTATTGGGCGGCGCATTTAGAAAATCGGCTCTTAGAAAGAGTAAATCCGAACTTGTCATTTTGGCAACCGTAAAGATAGTCCAGCCGTTAAAAGATAACGAGCGATATAAAATACCGGTGTTTAAAAGCAGAAAGCTGTTTGAATCTCTTTTAAATATTAAAACAGCCGATAAAGACGAGACTACGCGCAAGCAAGACGAGTTTTTAACAAATATAGACTTTATATATTAAGGGATTTTAAATGGATCTATTTTTTAAAAAAGAAAAAAGTAAAAAATCAACACAGCAAAAGATAATAGTCATTTCGCCGAACAAAGAAAATATTCAGACAATTTCTGAAATTTTGGTTTTAAAAGGCTATGAAAATATCGTAAAGATAAATGAGGATTTTCTCTCCGTTCAGGCTCAAAAGGTAAATTTTGAAGATATTATCGCCGTGATAGTTGATATATGGGCTTCGGATAACGTAAGCGAATACTCTAAAAATATAAATAGAATTTTTGCAAAAGACGTTATTAAGATAGTCCTTTCAAAAAGTGATTCCATAAAGACAAATCAATACTTTGCAAATAACGGGATTATCTTTTTAAACTGGGATTATCAATTTCACGATCTGGCTTTAAAGATAGAGCAAAACTACGAGAGCAGTCATAATAATGCCATAAAGGTTGGAATTTTAGGCTGCAAGGGTGGTGTTGGGAATTCATTGATTGCTTACAATATCGCAAAAAATATCTATCAAAGATACCTAAGTCCTACTCTTTTAGTTCAGGGTATAAATAGCTCTTTTACGGCAGATTATTATTGCGGCAAGAGTTTTGAAAAAGAGTTTTTTAACAACACTTTATCGTTTTTTAAGGAGAGCAAGGAGGACGGATATGATTTTTTAAATGAGAAATTTAAAAATTTCAACTTCCTAATCTTTGATCATTCCGTGCATTCGTTGTCAAAAGAAGAGACCGAAAATGTCTTAAACAATATAGATTGCTCCGTATTGGTCTTTGATCAAAATCCGACCTCTATAAGAAAAGCCAAGGAAATTTGTAAGATCAACGACTTTTTGGTTTCCGTAAATCAAGGCGTTAAAAGATTTTTCTTGTGCTTAAATAATCCTAGCAATACTAAAAGAATTCTTAACGACGATAGTTTAAACGAGGTTTTAAGCACTAAAGTTGATGTTGAAATTCCTTTTAAAAGTTTGGATCTTTTAAAGTTAAACGCTCCTAGCCCAAGGAAAATAGAAAACAAGATAGATGAGCTTACCGATAAATTAGTCGGTGCAAATAACGCAAATTACGGCGTATTAAAGAAAATTTTCGGTAAAAAACTATGAGAAATACGGACACGAACACTGAAATCAAAAGACGACAAAATGAGATATCCAGATTTATACGTCAAAAGGTTTTAGCGGAAATTGATATAGCCAAAATCGAGCATTTAATGCAAGACAGACCGCTTCTTATAGTGGAGGTCTCAAAGCTTATAAAAAAAGTTGCCGCAAAAAATCAAAAATATCTCACGGGTGCTCAAATAGAGTATATTTCAGAGCTAATCAGCGATGAGATAATGGGCTTAGGGCCTATGCGGGTATTGATGGAAAACGACGATATAAGCGATATTTTGGTAAATGGACCTGATGATATTTACATAGAAAAGGACGGAAAGCTGGAAAAAAGCACGCAAAGCTTTATAGATAACAATCAGCTAACCGATATAGCAAAAAGACTGGTTGCCAGAATGGGTAGGCGTATAGATGACGCCCAGCCGCTAGTTGATGCCAGACTTCCCGACGGTAGCCGTCTAAACGTAGTAATAGCGCCGATCGCACTTGACGGCACTAGCATTTCCATAAGAAAATTTAATAAAAGCTCAAGAACGCTTGAAGAGCTTTCGCAAATGGGTGCTATGTCGCCGCAAATCGCCACTCTTTTGATGCTTGCATCTCGCGTTAGGTGCAATATCCTAGTTTCAGGCGGAACGGGTAGCGGTAAGACCACGCTTCTTAACGCTCTTTCTCATCACATTAGCGAAGATGAAAGGATCGTTACTCTTGAAGACGCCGCCGAGCTAAAGTTGCAACAACCTCATGTCGTTCGCCTTGAAACCAGAATGGCGGGCGTTGAAGATAGCGGTCAAGTAACTATGAGAATGTTGGTTATAAACGCACTAAGAATGAGACCCGATCGCATAATCATAGGCGAGTGCCGCGGCGGCGAGGCGTTTGAGATGCTTCAAGCCATGAATACCGGACACGACGGCTCAATGACTACTATTCACGCAAATAGCCCATATGACGCATTAAGTAGGCTTGAAAATCTAGTTATGATGGCGGGATTTAATCTCCCCGTTGATGCTATCAGAAACAATATAGCTTCTGCGATAAATATCATCGTGCAAATCGCAAGGTTAAACGACGGTAGCAGAAGAGTAATGAGAGTTTCAGAGATAGTCGGGATAGAAGACAAAACGATCCGTCTTAACGATATTTTTGAATTTGTTCCTAGCCTACATAGAGATGAAAATGGAAAAATCACAGGACATTATGAGCGTTATAGTCTTAGTAAAAATTCTCTTATTTCTAAAAATGCGATTATGTTTGACGTCAAAGACGTGCTTGACAGGATTTTTGAATGAATCAGTTTTATTTTTTAATCTTGATATTCGGGATCATCTCTTTGTTTTATTCTCTAAAATCAATATTTTTAGTGCGTAGAATTGAAAAATACAATGAAATTTTAGAGATAAATTTACCGTCTTTAGACAATGGAAAAGTTGAAATTTTACCTTTGTTTTACTATAAGCTAAAAGAGTTTTTTAACGCTTCTTACGATGAAAAAAACGGACTGAAAACAAGAGGAGTAATCGTTTTGCTTGTCGTTATCGCAGTCGTTTGTTTAATAAACGCTCTCTTTTTAAATTTCAATCAGCTGATTTTTTTGATAATAGGAATTTATCTGGGAGCGGTTATCGGCAAAAAGCTGGAGCTAAAGGCGTTGCAAAACGAGTTTGAAAGCACGTTTCCGCAGGCTTTAGTAATCTTAAACGGAGCTATTTCGTCCGGAAATAACGTAATTCAAGCGCTTAACGACGCTTCGCAAAACGTTGAAGGGGTCTTATCAAGAGAATTTAAAACGATAACGAGGTCTTTAAGCATAGGCGACGATCCGACAAACGTATTTGCCGAGAGCTACCGCAGACTGCCTTTTCAAAATTACTACTTCTTTTTAACGGCGATGTTGGGTAGTATGAACACCTGTTCTACGCAAAAGGAAATTTTATCGCGTCTTACTAATG
>JAJQAF010000293.1 GCA_021203945.1 Campylobacter sp. | reverse complement strand
GTTTTGATACTTATTAAAAATGTTGTAAAAAATAAAAGAGCTGAATTTATCGTCAGCGATCCAAAAATAAAAGCTATGATAAATTTACTCAACGATCAAAATATTGACTTTAATTATATTCCGCCGCAAAATAAGCTAAATTTATTCGCTCGTTTGGGTGAGAAAATTTATGACGGATTTAAAAATTTATTTGAATTCGGCGCATTTTTAGGCGAATTTATCATAAAAACGTTAAAAACTTTTATAAATCCTGCGAGATTGAGGTTTAGAGAATTTAGCAACTATATAAAAGACGGCGGCGTTAATGCCGTATTTATCGTCTCTCTCACGTCTTTTTTGATAGGCGTCGTGCTTGCGTATCTTGGTAGTTCGATGCTTGCTAGCTTTGGAGCCAGCATATTTATAGTCGAGATCATGGGTATGCTTACCTTGCGCGAAGTTGCTCCTCTTATCGCCGCTATCGTTATTGCCGGTCGATCCGCATCTAGTTTTACGGCACAAATCGGAGTAATGAAGCTGACCGAGGAGATAGACGCGATGAAAACGATGGGTTTTGATCCGTTCAATTTCTTGGTTTTACCGCGTATTATCGCAATGGTTTTATCAGTTCCTATTATCATATTTATAGCCGATTCGATAAGCATTTTAGGACAGATGCTGGTATGTCAAGGTCTGCTCGATATTAGTTTTGCCGATTATCTTAGTCGCTTTAAAGATATGGTAGAGCTCAGACATTTTGCGGTAGGTATGATAAAAGCGCCTTTTTTTGGGGCTATTATAGCTATAATAGGATGTATGCGCGGATTTAACGTAAGCTCAAACGCTCAAAGTCTCGGCGAAATGACGACTATAAGCGTCGTAAATGCGATATTTTGGGTTATCGCGCTCGATGCATTTTTTGCGATAATATTTATGTGGTTAAATATATGAAAAAGATAATCACGGGCGAAAACGTAATCACGAGTTACGGCGAACGCATAATGCACGACAACGTTAGTTGGAGCGTTAATGAAGCTGAAATTTACGGTTTTTTAGGCGGTAGCGGTAGCGGCAAAACGACGCTTATGAAAACGATGATATATCTAAAAGAGCCCGATGGCGGAGACATATATTTTGACGGTAAAAATATGTGGAAAAGCGATCCAAGCGAGCAACAGGAGATAAAGCTAGCTAGCGGAACCATGTTTCAATTCGGCGCGCTTTATAGCTCTATGAATATCCTTGACAACGTCGGAGTATTGCTTAGCGAGTATTCAAAATTTAGCAAACGTCAAATAGATGAGATTGCGATGTTTTGGATACAAAAGGTAGGTTTAAAAAAAGAGACGGCAAGTCTTTATCCAAGCGAATTAAGCGGCGGCATGAAAAAACGAGCTGCTCTTGCCCGTGCTCTTGTTTTAAGCCCTAGGGTTCTTTTTTTGGACGAACCGAATAGCGGACTTGATCCTGTCAGCTCTCGTCAAATGGATGCCTTAGTGCGTGATCTACGCGATAGTTTGGGACTTACTGTCGTCATGGTTACTCACGATGCCGATAGTATTTTTGATATATTGGATCGCTTTTTGATAATAGAAAATAAAAAAATAGCCTTTGAAGGAACATTAAAAGAGCTTGAAAAAGCGGGTCATAATCCGCTTGAAGAGCTTTTTAAGACGAGGAAAAAATAGATGGAAAATAGAAATTCTTATACCATAGTCGGTATGTTTTTTATATTTTGTATGAGTGCGTTTGCGATATTTATCTGGTGGATGACAAATAACGACGGTACTAAACTGGAATATAAAAACTACTACATACACACGAGCGAGCTGCCAAGCGGTTTGAAAGTCGATTCGCAGGTAAAATTTATAGGCGTTCCGGCGGGAAGCGTTAGTAAAATAGATTTCGTAAAAGATAATAAAAGCGCTCTTATCGAGATAACCATAAAAGTTCGCGACGACGTACCCGTTAGAAAAGATAGCTTAGCGAGCATAGAAGTGCAAGCTATAAGCGGCGTAGCAAGCATAAACATAAGTCGCGGAACGCAAGAATTTACAAAAGACGAGCGTCCTATATTAAATTTAGAGCAAAGTCTGCTTTCGAAGTTAGGCACAAATGCACAAAGCATAACCGAACAGCTAAACCAAACTCTTGCCAAAATAGACGGCTTTTTCTCGCCCGAAAATATTAAGCATTTGGAGTCTATACTGGCAAATATAGATAGGTTCACCGAGGTTTTGGCCGATGAAGACGGGATAAGTAAAGCAGACGCCATAGTGAGTAATATTAAGAAATTCACAGACGATCTAAACCAAACGGATACGAAACGCGTAGTGGAGAATTTAAATACGTTGTTGGTTAATACGAATTTAGTTGCAAAGTCGTTAAATACGGCGGTAATAGACTATAAAGGCGTTCAAAATTTAGTAAAAACCAAACTTGAAAAAGGCGAATACGATCTAAAAAATACATTAACCCCAATGTTGCTTGAAGCGACGGAGTTTTTCGGCAGCTTTGAAAAAACTTTACGCGAATTTAGAGGCGCTCTTTACCGTTTAGAGGATAATCCTTATGAATTTTTCTTTAAAAACCCGATATTAAATTCACAAAAAGACGGAGATAAAAAATGAGAAATTTTATATATTTGATTTTAACAATGATGTTTGCGGGTTGCTCGCTAAAAACTGATATACCGCAAGCTACTATGTATGAAATTTATTATGCGAACAAAGAGTGTACCGCCGAAAAGCAAGAAAAACTACGCAAAAACGTCTATATCGAAAGAGTGAGCGCACTTGACATGGTCGATACTCGCCAAATTTTGATAGTCGCCGACAATAACCAAATTCGCTTTTTGCAAGATGCGAAATTTGTCGCTCTTCCAAGCGAAATGATATATAAGGCGCTTGTCAAGGGACTTTACTCAAATTGTGCCGCAAAGCCGATATTTTCGCCGAATTTTGATGATCTACGCTTAAAAATCAGCATTATTTCGCTTCAAATAAGAGGCGATAAAGCGGAGGTTGCGTTTGCTTACGAGCTATTCAACGCAAATAAATCGGTTAAATCGGGTATGATAAATAAAGAGCTTTTCTGCCCGAACCCTAGTTCAAAAACTATTTTCGATACGATAAATAAGACCGTCAATTTAGCTATCGACGCACTTTTAACGGATATAATTTAAAAACGACAAAAAGAAATTTAATTTTTATTTGAACGTCGATTTTATTGCCGCCGAAAATACATTGTAAATTTTAAATTCCGTTTCGCTATAATGTTTATTTAAATTTGGAGACTTTATGAAAAAAATTTTAATAATCGCGGACGGAATTTTAGCTAAAAATTTTTTGGGAAGACTTATCGCCTCAAAATCAAATTCTCATCACTACGTTATTGTCGTGCAAGATAAAAATCTTATAGATACGCGGACGAATTTTGAAAATTTCAATTTTTATCATTTTGATCCGACCAGTTTTTCGAAGTTAAAGAGCGTTGCGGACGGCTATTTTAGTCAGTTTTGTATCATTACTCAAAACAAAGCCGACGCACTTGCCAGCTATGAAAATTTACGAAAGATCAGTACAAAAACTGAAATCGTTTTTATGAATATTTGGGAGCAAGAGCTCTTGCAAAATGAAATTTTCAGTGCGGATAAACATTTAAGTATCGTGGATGTTAGAGATATAGCAGCTTCAAGATTGATGGATTATTTGCCCGACGTTCCCGTTCTTGCGGATAACATAGGACTTAGCGAAGGCGAGATAATGGAAGTTAAAGTGCCTATCGGAAGCTCGTATATGTATCGCCATGTCAATTCTATCCAGCAAAAAAAGTGGCGTATAGCACTAATTTATAGAAGTAGTGAGATAATCCTGCCGAAACCGAGCGTCATGATACATCCGAACGATACGTTGCTAATTGTAGGCGATCCAAACGTTCTTCAAAACGTTTATCGCTCGATCAAGCGCGAGAGCGGTCAGTTTCCAAGTCCTTTCGGCAGTAACATATACGCGATAATAGATATGCGCATAATGGACGATAAGCGCATTTCACGTCTTATAGACGATAGCTTGTTTTTAAACTCGAAACTAAACAATAAGCGATTGATTTTTAAAATTTTAAATCCGACGCTCGGTAAAAATTTAGACAAATTAAAATCTATAAAAGATAAAAATATTTTGGTGCTTATGGATTATTTTTCTACCGATAACTCATCGCTAAAAACCGAGATAAATAGATCCGACATAGGACTTTTGGTGAGCGACGACAAGTATTTTTTTAAATTTCAAAAATTCTTTTACGAACTCAAAATCCCGATATTAAAAACCGGTAAAATTTCGTTACAACAGATAAAACAAGGCGTAATATTGGGCGAACAAGGTCAGGAGATCGAAAATCAATCGTCCGTCATAATGGACTGCTGCACTCAGCTTGGTATAGATATGAAATTTTATTATTTTGATAGTAAGAATACCGAGAATGATGAGCTGAGCGAACATTTTGACGTGTG
>JAJQAF010000129.1 GCA_021203945.1 Campylobacter sp. | reverse complement strand
GATTTTTGCAAAATAATATTTTAAAAATGATAAATCGCCAAAAGTGGCGGAGCGTCGTCGGGTTATTTTACTCATACGAGCAAAAGCGGCGATTTTACCCACCACGAAACGTAACGTAAAAATAAATAAGCTAATTTTAAGCTAAGATTAAGGGGAGGCATAATTGCTTTTACATTTTAATTAAGGAATAAAGATGAAAAGTATCGTTTTAAAAACGGCTTTGGTTTCAAGTTTGGTTGCCGGCTCGGCTTTGGCTGAGGGCTTATATTTTGGCGCAGGCGCAGAATACGACATCAAATCAAACCTAACCATAAAGGATAAAGATAACGGCGAAAAGCTCAAGCTAAAAGACGACCGTCCGAATTTGGAGCTAAAGTTAGGTTATGATTTTGGAGATTTTAGAGCATACGGCGCATACGGTTACGGCTTTAAAGCTAGTAAAACGATAACCAATGAGGGCGCTAGTGTAAAATTTAGCTGAAAACGCCATACACTCCGACTATCGCGCAAGACTTTAAACTATTGCTAGGTGCATACACAGGCGTAGCTAGAATAAACCTAAAAATTAGCGATGAAGATGGAGATTTAAAAAAGAACACAACGGGCTGGCTGACCGGCGCTAAACTAGGCGGAATTTACGAGATCGACGCAAATAACGAGATTGAGTTTGGTTACAAACTGGAATATGCAAAATACAGCACCATTCATATAGACGATGACGTGCATGCGAAAGCGAAAGAGCTTTCACATGGCTTATTTGTAGGCTATAACTACAAATTTTAATTTTACTTAGCACCAAATTTGGGGCTTTAACCCATTACGACTTCTAATTTGACACCTGCTTTTTTAAACCCGAAAACGTTTTAAATTTTAATGGCTATGCTCGTGCGAATTTTCCGCTTGAATATCGCAAATAAGCTCGCTTGAGTGCCCGTGAGTTTGGGTTTCGGTTTGAATCGTAACGTGATTTATACCCAAATGCTCAAGCTTATGCTCTATTCGGCGGAGTATATTTTGCGCCGCGCTAACTCTAATATCGCCCTTGATCACGATATGCGCGCTAAGTGCGTTAAGCCCGCTTGTTATGCTCCAAACATGCAGATCATGCACGGATTTTACTTCATCTACCGACTTGATTGTCGTTAGAATTTGCTCCATTCGGACGTTTGACGGCGCGCCTTCCATCAGGATATGCAAAGCCGCTTTAAGCACGTCATAGCCGCTTTTTGCTATCAGTAGCGAAACAAACAGGCTCGCTAGCGGATCAGCCCAACTCCAGCCAAAGCCTATCATCAAAAGCGCCGCCGTTATTGCGCCCAAAGAGCCTAAAATATCGCTTAAAACGTGCAGATAGGCTCCGCGCATATTTATATTTTCTCTCACGTTGCCGTGCATATACCAAGCTACAAAGATATTGACCGCAAGTCCGACGGCGCTAACGGCTAACATTCCAAGCGTTGCGATTTGCGGCGGGTTTGCAAAGCGACGAACGGCTTCGAGGATAATCCAAGCGGCGATCGCAATAAGCGCAAGTCCGTTTATGGCGGCGGCTAAAATTTCAATACGTTTATAGCCGAACGTATTTTTTATCGTGCCTTTTTTCTCGCCGAATTTAAACGCAAACAAACAAAGCGCAAGAGCCGCGGCGTCCGAGAACATATGTCCCGCATCAGAGAGCAAGGCAAGGCTGTTCGTCAAAGCTCCGCCCGCGATTTCAATAAACATAAAGCCCGATATAACGAGAAAAGAGTTGAGTAAAATGGTTTTGTTTGCGGCGTGAGCGTGATTATGAGACATTTTTTATCCTTTTTTAGGCTATATTTCAATAAGGTTCGCATCGGTATTTTTAGCGTCCGCAATTATTTGTATAGCTTTCGTAATCCTACTATTTTATAGCTGAATAATTATTTTACGACCATTATACCTGCTTTATGACCGTCGGTATTTCCCGTCGTAATTTAGCAAATTTAAAATTTTATCGTTGCGGATATTGAAATTACAACTAAAAATTATTTTAATCTCGTTATAATTAAGCTCGTCACAACTAAATTTAAAAGGAGTAAAAATGTTAAGAAGAAATTTTCTAACATTGAGCGTAGTTGCGATTTTATCGCTTAGCGGATGCGCAAATTTATCAAACGCAAACAAAGGAGCAAATATGAAAAAAGTAGCGATCATCGGAGCAAACGGCAAAAGCGGCAGCGCGTTAGTGGCGGAAGCTCTAAGGCAAGGCTACGACGTAACGGCTATCGTGCGCAAAACGTCGTATAAAAACGACGCGGTAAAAGTGATTTATAAGGATTTATTTGATTTGACGAAAGCCGATTTAAGCGGATTTGACGTCGTTATCAGCGGCTTTGCGGCTTGGACGCCCGAGACTTTTCCGCTTCATAAAAAAGTCGCCGAGCATTTAGGTTCGCTTTTAGCGGGGACGGATACCAGGCTATTTATGATAGGCGGCGCGGGCACGCTATATACCGATGAAAGTATGAAAATGCGCGTTATGGATACGCCGAATTTCCCTGCAAGCCACAAAGGAGTGGCTAACGCAACCGCCCAATCTCTTGACGAAATAAAACGCCACGATAATGTCAAATGGACCTACGTAAGCCCGGCGGCTCAATATGACGCAAAGGGCGCACGCACGGGCAAATACACGCTAGGAACCGATTGGATCATTTTAAATTCAAAGGGCAAGAGCTATATCAGTTACGCAGACCTTGCCGTAGCGATAATTGACGAGATCAAAAACGAGAAATTTATCCAAAAACGCTTTACTGCGGTTAGTGAGTAGATTTGCTTTGTCTTGCGGGCAATTTCCTCAAGGCTTTAGAGTGAGTGCACAAGGAATTTTAGTTGTGCGGGCTGCGAGGTTAGTATCGCTTTATGATATTTTCGCCTGCAAGCGCTTAGCGGAGTGCGGGCGTCTTTTCCCTGCATTCGCTTAGAAATTTCCATACGATTTTAAGAGCGCTTACCTTTTTATGTCTAGGATCGCCGTTAAGTCGGACTTGGTTCAAGGACTTAAAAATACAAATTTAAAATAACGATTGCAAATTTTTAATAAAAGATAAATCATGAACAAGCGGTATAGGCTTAGCATGCGCCAGGCTTTTTGCAAAGGAAGGTGCAAAGGTTGTCATAGCGGTAAGGAAAGAGGATATAGCGGAACAAATCGTAGCGGAGATCAAGGCGGATGGCGGCGAGGCGATATTTGTAAAACTTGAAGTTACGGAGCTTTCCGACTGGCAAAATTTGGCTGGTATCGTAAAAGAGAAATACAAAGCGTTGCATATTCTCGTAAATAACGCCGGCACGAATACGATGAGCGGATTTCCTAATATCAATATGGAAATTTTCAAACGCGTAATGGATATAAACGTAACGGGCGTGATGATGGGCATAGATACGTGCGCACCGCTCATGCGTGATAGCGGGGGCGGCTCTATCGTAAATATAGGCTCGCTTGCCGGCACGCACGGCACGATGAATGCCGCCTATACGACGTCAAAATGGGCGTTGCGCGGGCTTAGCGGCTCGGCGGCATACACTTTGGCAAAGTGGGGCATACGCAGCAACGTCGTTAATCCCGGCTTTATAGAAGATACGAATCTTACAAACGCCATTACTGCGATGCAAAAAGATAAAGATTTCCAAAATCCGCTAGTTAGCTCCACGTTTTTACAAAGAGGCGGAAAAACTATCGAGCTGGCAAACGCCGTGCTGTTTTTCGCGAGTGATGAGAGTAGCTATATTACGGGCGAAGAGATATGCGTAGACGGCGGACTAAAATGCGGCGGAATTTACTCAGTAATGGGCGAAATGATTAGAAAGATGACAAAATAAGTTTTGCGGCTTTGCACTATAACCGCCGTGTTTAAATTTTAAGGCTCGGCGGATTAATCGTTCGTAGCCTTAAAATTTAAAAAGTTTGTAGCCGCCTGACTATACGCTCAAGTGTAAAATCAACTGAAATGTAAGCAAAAATGAGCAAGAAAGGAAAGAAAATAAAAAATATTTTAGTCGTTTCAGGTCATCCGAATTTAGAAAAATCAAATGCAAATAGCCTAATCTTAAACGAGCTAAAAGCAAATTTAAACAATGTTAGCGTGCGAGATTTAGGCAAACTATATCCGTCAAAGCAAATTGATGTGAGAGTCGAACAAGAGGCGCTTATAAAAGCCGATATTATCGTTTTGCAATTTCCGCTTTATTGGTATAGCTATCCCGGGCTTATGAAAGTGTGGCTAGATGAAGTTCTAAGCTACGGCTTTGCATACGGCAGCACGGGCGATAAACTACGCGATAAGCCGCTCATCGTCTCATTTACAGCAGGCGCGCCGAAAGAAGCATATAGTAAAGAGGGTCTAGAAGGATACGAAATGAGCGAGTTTTTACCGCAATTTGATTCGCTTACCAGGGTGAGTCTAATGAGATATTTGCCGCCCGTTTATTCATACGGTATGTTTTACGAAGAGGGCGTGAGCGATCCAAGCCAAAAAT
>JAJQAF010000148.1 GCA_021203945.1 Campylobacter sp. | reverse complement strand
CTCCGACATCAGCCGTCCTTTTGATTTTGGAGTATACATTAAAGATTTATAATTTTAGGAATTTTTGAGTGATTATTTTTACCTTAGCACACGCTCCGTCGTATGAAAGCGGCGACGTGCCGAAGTGTCGTTAAAGTGGCATTAAAAATGTTTGAGTAAATTAGACAGGTTAAATTTAGCGATTTTGCAGGGTTAATTTGATGAAAATCAATTTTGCAAATTTAGGACTTGGCGGCAATTTATTGCGAAGCGGTGAAATTTATATATCTAATTTCAAAAACTAACAAACTTTATATTGGTTAGCTTTCTAAAGTCGCTATCTATAAAGCTTTCATAAGCTAACAAGCTAAATTTAATAGCCTAACGCCGATATTAAATTTTGGCTCCGTTTTACATAAACATAACAAAATTTAAAGCAATTTTTAAGTATGCTTACCTAAATTTTAAAGGAAAAATATGCAAATAAATTTAGCCGACGTAAAAATTGAGCCAAGTTGGAAAGAGGTTTTAAAAGATGAGTTTTTAAGCCCGTATTTTGGCGAGATCAAAGAAAAACTTTTACAGGCAAAAGCTAATGGGATCGTTTATCCGCCGTCAAATTTAATATTCAACGCCTTTAACTTAACTCCGTTTGACGCCGTAAAGGTCGTGATCTTAGGGCAAGATCCGTATCATGGAGCAAAACAGGCAATGGGGCTTAGTTTTAGCGTGCCAAACGGCATTCGCGTGCCGCCGAGTCTTGTAAATATATATCAAGAAATTTATAGCGACTTAGGCATTCGTGAGCCAAACTCGGGCGATCTAACCTACTGGGCAAAACAAGGCGTAATGTTATTAAACGCAACATTAAGCGTTAGTGCCGGACAGGCGAATTCGCACTCAAGCTTCGGTTGGCAATTTTTTACCGATGCGGTTATCAAAATTTTAAACGATAAACGCGAAAATATCGTATTTTTGCTTTGGGGAAATCCGGCAAAGGCAAAAATCCCGCTGCCCGCTGATTGATACTAACAAACATTTAGTGCTAACAGCCGCTCATCCAAGTCCATTAGCGCGCGGTGCATTCTTTGGCTGCAAGCATTTTTCGCAAACCAACGCATATCTGATCGCTAACAAACTAACGCCGATTGATTGGGATTTAAATAACTACAAAGGATAAAATTTTGAGACGAAAAGACAGAATCTTAAGCCAAGCCGACGCCTTGCAAATCATCGACGACAGCCAATACGCCGTTATCTCGTGCATAGATGGGGATGAAATTTTTTCAATACCTATTTCAATCGTGCGCGACAAAATGAGTATTTTTATCCACGGCGCACCCGCAGGAAGCAAACAAAGGCTATTTTGCGACGGCAAAGAAGTAAGCCTCGTATGCGTATCTTACAACAAAGTTCCAAATTTAAACAAAGCTGAATTAAGCGCCGTAAAAAATGACGCAAAAGCGCTTGGCAGCAGGGTTTTTACGACCGAATACAAAAGCGCGATCGCTAAGACAAACGCCTATGCGGTAACCGATGAAAATTTAAAAATCAAAGCCCTAAGGCTGCTTTGTGAGAAATATACGCCCAATTATATGGACGCATTTGATACGGCGTTAAAGCATTCGCTGAATGTTACGAATATCTATGAATTTAAGATAAAAGACCTAAGCGCAAAGGCGAAAATTTTACCTAAAATACCTAAAGATTAGGCGTATAGGCTGAATTTTATATATTTTACGCCGTCATTTTTAGAATTTTGGGTTATTTTAGCTTCTTGTCGCTTCGCAGTGTTTAATAAAACCGTGCATTTAAATCCTTTTTGGCTATAATAATCTAAAAATAAAAAGGTAAAAAATGATCATACGCAAAGCAGAAAAAGCTGATACAAAAGCGATAATCGCTCTAATAAAAGAACTAGCCGAATATGAAAAAATGCCAAATGAGGTCAAAATCGACGAAGCCGTTTTCACTTCTCATCTATTTGAAAAGAAACTTGCCGACGCATTGGTAGCCGTTAGCGACGATCAGATCGTGGGATACGCTATATATTTTCACTCGTTTTCCACGTGGCTTGGTAGAGCCGGAATATATCTTGAGGATTTGTATGTCAAAAAGGAATTTCGCAAGCAAGGCTTGGGGCTTAAAATGATAAAGCGGCTGGCTAAAATTTGCGAAAACGAGGGCTTTGGGCGACTTGAATGGGAGTGTCTTGATTGGAACGAGCCGAGTATTAAATTTTATGAAAGCTTAGGTGCAAAACGCCAAAGCGGCTGGATAAAATTTAGAATGACGGCGGACGAGATCGGCGCGCTTGCCGAAAACAAGAGGCAAAAGTGAGAGAGTTTCCGAAATTTAACGAATTTATGTTTCCCGCTTTAAAAATCGGTGAAAAGCTAGGAAATTTCACGCAAAAAGATGTTAGAGATTTTTCGGCGGAATATTTTAATTTTAGCGATGATGAACTAGATTTAAGATTACAAAGCAATAATCAAACTTTACTAGCCAGTAGAGTAAATTGGGCTATTATGTATCTAAAAGGTATAGGCGACGCAAAAAGTAAAGACTTCCCGCTTGAGCAAATCGGTAGAAATTTATACAAATTGACAAACTTCGGCAAAATTTTAGCCAAAGACGAAAATAAGCTCAACGATTGGTTTTGTAATATTTACCGCAAAAAATTAAAGACTACGCAAAACAAAGAACTTTCAAATTCTTTGCATGACATAGAAATTTTAACACCTGATGAAAATTTAAACGAAAGCGTTGAAAAAATCAATAACGAAGTTAAAGCCGAACTAATACGAATGATTTTGCAAAAAGAGCCGAAATTTTTTGAAAATTTAGCCGTTGAACTGCTAAAAAAGATGGGTTATGGGGCGGACGGAAGCGCAACGCAATTAAGCCGAGACGGCGGAATAGACGGCATTATTAGCGAGGATAAGTTGGGGCTTTCTAAAATTTATATCCAAGCCAAGCGTTTTGCGAACGGACTTGTCGGCGTTAAGGATTTGCGAGAATTCGGCGGAGTGGTTTCAAGCACGAAATCACGCAAAGGTGTTTTCATAACGACGTCAAATTTTACCAAAGAAGCCCACGAATACGCCAATAATCATCAAGGCTGCTCCATTGCCCTAATAGACGGCGAGCGACTAGCGCAACTTATGCTTGATTATGAAATCGGCGTAGAGGTGCGTGAAATAAAGAAAATTTATAAAATCAATAGCGACTTTTTTGATGAAGAGTTTTAAATGTTCGCTCTAAAATTTCGTCCCAAAACCCTTGATGAGATTTGCGGTCAGCGTGAAGTAGTAGCCGTCTTTAAAAAATTTATCGCAAACGACAAGATCCCCCATAGCATATTTTACGGGCTTGCAGGCTGCGGCAAAACAAGCTTTGCGCGAGTTATCGCAGCGCAGATGAATTATGATTTTTACGAATTTGACGGCGGAAATTTAAAGATAGATGAATTTCGCAAGATCCTAAAAAACTATGAAAACGCCCTAAATAAGCCGCTTTTTTTCATTGATGAGATTCATCGCTTAAGCAAAACTCAGCAAGAAGCCCTTTTAATACCGATGGAAAACTACCGCGCGATAATAATCGGCGCAAGCACGGAAAATCCATTCTTTACGCTAAGTTCCGGTATCCGAAGTCGCTCGATGTTATTTGAGTTCAAGCCTTTAAATTCCGACGATTTTGAAAAATTACTAACGCACGTTAGAGACGAGATAAATTTTAATATGGACGAGCAAGCCAAACAATATCTGTTTAAAAGTAGCGGTGGGGACGCGAGAAGTCTTTTAAATCTGCTTGAGTTTGCGCTAAATTTGGATACCGACGTTAGCCTTGAAAATCTTAAAATTTTACGTGCTAACGCCGTTAGCGAAGGTGTTAGCGAGGACGATACGCACTACCATTTAGCGAGCGCTTTTATAAAAAGTATGCGCGGGAGCGACGAAAATGCCGTGATTTACTACTTGGCACGGCTAATTGACGCGGGCGAAAGCGCGGATTTTATCGCACGCAGAATGGCGATATTTGCAAGCGAAGATATAGGCAATGCAAATCCGAACGCCCTAAATTTAGCCGCTAACACACTAACCGCCGTTAGTAAAATCGGCTATCCCGAAGCGCGTATAATTTTAGCTCAATGCGCCGTATATCTGGCTTGCTCGCCAAAGTCAAACTCAAGCTATGAAGCAATAAACGCCGCATTAAAATACGTCAAATCCGAACCGTCGCTTAAAATTCCGCCCTATCTTATCAATACCGCCCCGCAAGCTAAAGATTACCTTTATCCGCATAGTTTCGGCGGCTGGGTGGAGCAAAAATACCTAGAAATTCCGCTTAAATTTTATAAAAGCAAGGGCATAGGCTTTGAAAAAACGCTTGATGAATGGCTAAAAAAGTTAAAAGAAAGCAAGAATTAAATTTAGCCCGCAAAGCTCAAACGGCTTTAAGGCTCTATTTTAAAAACGCTTAAGACAAAATTTTAATATATCTGAAAGAAGTTAGCGTATTTGAAAAT
>JAJQAF010000156.1 GCA_021203945.1 Campylobacter sp. | reverse complement strand
ACCTTTATGCTATCCATATCGCTCCTTTTTATTATTTGAATATTAACATAAAATTTTATCTCGGCAAAGCATAGATTGTCTAAATTTGGAGTGTAAATTCTAAGCAAGCGCCTACATTATAGATAATTTTAACGCTTTAAAAGCATAGGATAAGTATTATAAGTAAAATAATTTTAGGGCTAAAAAATGGATAGAAAAGAGCTTTTAGGAAAGCTTAAGCGAGTGGTGGTAAAAATCGGCACTTCAACGCTTACTAAGGATAACGGCGAGCTAAATGATAATAAGATTAAAAGTATCGTGGCAAATATCGCCAAACTAAGCGATATGGGATATGATGTCTTACTTGTAACCTCCGGAGCGGTAGGAGCCGGAATGGGCGAGCTAAGCCTAAGCGAGCGACCAAAAACTTTAAGCGAAAAACAAGCTCTAGCCGCCGTCGGGCAGGTTTCGCTAATACATCTTTATCAAATTTTATTTTGGGCGCATAGTAAGAGCATAGCGCAGCTTTTGCTAACAAAGGGTGATTTTAACGACCGAAACCGTTACTTAAATATGCGAAACGTCTGCAACTCATTGTTAGCTAAGAAAATCATACCCGTTATCAACGAAAACGATCCCGTAGTTAGCGACGAGCTGAAAGTCGGCGATAACGATACGCTAAGTGCGCTTGTTGCGGGTTTGATAGACGCTGATTTGTTAATCATTTTAAGCGACATTGACGGACTTTATGATAAAAATCCAAGCGTGTATAAAGACGCAAATTTTATAAATCTTGTAGAAAAAATTGATGAAAATATCGCTAAAATGGCGGACGGCGAGGGAAGCAAATTCGGCACGGGCGGAATGAAAACTAAGATAATCGCCGCTACGATGGCGACAAAAATCGGCACGAATTTAATCATCGCAAACGGCGAAAATCCTGAAAATATCGTAAAAGCGGTAAATGGAGAAAATATAGGAACTCTATTTTTAAGGCGCGATAAAAAGATAAGCTCTAAAAAATATTGGCTGGGATACGGCGCTAGTAAAAAAGGCGTGCTTAGAATAGACGAAGGTGCCGCAAATGCCCTAAAAAACGGTAAGAGTTTGCTAAGTGTGGGTATAAAAGATGTGAGCGGCAAATTTGAAAGAGGGCAGATCGTAGAGATCGCAGATACTAAAAATAAGGCGATCGCAAAGGGCATTAGCAACTATTCCTCCGCTGAAATTTTGTGTATATTGGGTGAAAAAAGCGAGCGGATAGGGGAAATTTTAGGACATAAATACGATAACGAAGTCGTGCATATTGACAATATCGTCTTAATTTAAAGGAAGCAAGATGAGTGAAATTTTAGACATTGCAAAAATGGCAAAGGCGGCAAGCAGACAGCTTTTAAATCTAAAAAGCGAGATAAAAAGCGAGATCTTACAAGCGATCGGAAGTGAAATTTTAGCCCGAAAAGAGGCTATAAAAAACGCAAATTCGCTTGATCTAAAAAACGGCGAAAGCGCGGGACTTAGCACGGCTTTGCTTGATCGTTTAAAGCTTACGGACGCACGTATAGAAGCGATGGCGGACGGGGTTTTGCAGTTAGCAAATTTTGCCGATCCGATCGGCGAAACGATAGACGGCTGGAGGCATAAAAACGGAATGCAAATCACTAAAATTCGCGTTCCTTTGGGCGTTTTGGGTATCATTTACGAATCGCGTCCGAACGTTACGATCGATGCGGCGGCGCTTGCGCTGAAAAGCTCAAACGCCGTGATACTTCGCGGTTCGGCGAGTGCGATAAATTCCAATAAATTTTTGGTTGAGCTTTTTAATAAAACGGGCGTTAAATTCGGACTTCCGCAGGGTGCGGTGCAGTTGGTGCAAAACGTTGAGCGAACTGCGGTTGATGAGATGATTAAAATGCACGAATTTATAGATGTTTTGATCCCGCGCGGCGGCAAAAGTTTAAAGGAATTTATAATCAAAAACGCAACTATTCCTATCATTGAAACGGGTGCGGGCGTTTGCCATATCTATGTTGATGAAAGTGCCGATTTGCCAAAAGCCGTAACGATAATCAAAAATGCAAAAACTCAGCGCCCGAGCACTTGCAACAGCGTTGAATGCGTGCTTTTACACGAAAGCGTAGCGGATAAAATTTTGCCGAATTTGATAAACGAGCTTGAAAACGTGCAAATTCGCTTGGAGGGCAGGCTTTTTGAAAATTACGGCGGTTTTGATAACGTCGAGCTTGCAAAAGATGAGGATTTCGGGGCTGAATTTTTGGATTTGATATTAGCCGTTAAGTGCGTAAAAAACGTAGATGAAGCGATTTGCTACATAAATTCGCATTCAAGCGGGCATTCAGATAGCATTTTGAGCGAGGATTATCAAAATATAGAAAAATTTTTAAATGCCATAGATAGCGCCGTCGTCTATGCTAACGCTTCTACGCGTTTTAGCGACGGCGGAGAATTCGGCTTCGGCGGAGAGATCGGCATAAGCACGCAAAAGCTTCACGCACGCGGACCTATGGGCTTAAGGGAGCTTACGACAAGTAAATATATCGTGCGCGCAAGCGGACAAATAAGATGAAAATCATCAGTAAATTTAATGACTTTTGCGATTGCAAAATAGCAAAATACGGCATAGATGAAAAGCTGAGATATACGCGAACGACGAGCGAATATCCCAATATGCAAGGTTACGGCGAGCTATGCTTTTGCTGGGCAATCACGCCGGTCATCTTTTTAAGAGCGACACATTTTGAGTATGATTTAAGAAAGTTTTGATAAAAAGCATAAAATGAAAGATTAAATTTAAAGGAGCGAAAATGAAAATAGGCTTTATAGGCGGCGGAAATATGGCGAGCGCGATGATAAGCGCGATTACGAGTTCAAAATTCGCAGAGACGGGTGAAATTTTCGTCTATGACAGAAGTAAAAATGAAAATTTAAAATTTAAATTCTGTATAACTCCTTTAAATAACGAACAAGAAGTGGTTAAAAAGACCGATATTGTAGTGCTTGCCGTAAAGCCGAACGGCTATGAAAATGTCTTAAAATCTATAAAAAAAGAGGTTAAAAATCAGATTATTTTGACGCTTGCGCCGAATTTTAGCATTGAAGCGGTCGGTAAAATTTTAGGATACGATAAAAAGATCGTCCGAACTATGCCAAATATGCCCGCAGCGATCGGCGAAGGCGTAACGGCGGTATGTTTTAACGAAAATTTTAGCGATTCGGAACGGGCAAAAGTGCTTAAAATTTTGCAAAGCTTCGGTAAATTTTATGAGCTGCAAGAGGATATGATGCCTGTATTTACGGCGATTGCCGGGAGCTTGCCCGCCTATGTTTTTATGTTTATCGAGGCTCTTGCCGACGGTGCGGTGCTGGAAGGAATGCCTAAAAATAAAGCTTACGAGATCATCGCCGAAAGCGTCGTAGGCTCGGCAAATATGCTTTTAAAAACAAACAAAAATCCCGCAACGTTAAAAGATGAGGTCTGCTCGCCAAAAGGCACGACGATCGAAGCGGTGCGAGTGCTGGAGGAGCGAGGATTTCGCGCGAGCTTGATAAATGCGGTAAGCGCGGCGGCAAAAAAGGCTGCGGACAAAAGCGAATAAGCAGATTAAATTTGCGTATAAAGCAAATTATTTATAAAATTTTGTCATTGACAGGTTTTTTATGGATTGTCGCAATTACGGCATAAAATAAATTTTAGCTTAATCAATAAAATATTTTAACGGAGATTTTAAATTTCAACGAGCGGGATAAATTAACGAGCGATACAATAAGCTAAATTTAGATAATCAAATTGGATGAACGGACTAAAACTAATCGCTATTTGCTTAAATTTTAAGGCTCTTTTGCATATATTATTCCGTTTGCGGCTTTAAACGTAGCAAATCCGCACTCAAATTTTAGATTGCCGCACTCGTTTTGCTCGCTCGCAACGGCAACATTTCAATATAAATTTCAAATAGAGTCAAAATTTAAGCTCTGTTTTTAATCAAGTATCGCTTAAATCCAAGCTTTGCAGTTTTAAATTTAATCGGGTTTAGTTTCGTCTAATCGGGCGGTATCAAGCGATAGTTTTATATGGCGGAGCTTAAATTTGATAAGTGCGGCTTGCGATAAACCGACGTTTGAGTGCCGTCTTTTAGTCTGCATCGTTATTTTTAATATGGATTTTGTATCGCCTAAGCATTTATAAAACGTGTCGCCTGCTTTTTCGGCAAAGATTTTGAATATAGATTTTCGGTCTCAACTACAAATAAGAATTAAATTTAAATCTAATTTAGAGTAAATTCAGCTAAATTTTATAAAATGTTTATTTACGCTAATGCGGCGTGATTATCAAATACGCTTAAAAACGGCGTTTGGTTACGGAGATAAAATGCCAAACCGCCTAAATATCATTTAAATAAAACCAAAGTATAATAAGCCTAAATTTAAATCGCAAAAGAAAAAGCAAAATGCAGGAATTAAAAACCAAATTTGACGGCGCGGTCGTAAGATTTAGCGATTTGCCCGGCGCAAAAATGCCGATAATATTTATCCACGGCTGGGGTTGTGCGGGATCGTTTGATTACGACGAATGCGTTAGCGAAG
>JAJQAF010000209.1 GCA_021203945.1 Campylobacter sp. | reverse complement strand
CGGTGTATTACCGATTAAGTTTAGTTTGTGCGATCCAGCATCTCTTTTTGCGTATATATCGCACCGCGGGCGGGCTCGTAAAGAAATTCCTTGCCAAAATTTACTTTTAGCAGGTAAATTTGATCGCTTGTGATAAAATCTATAATCTCTGCGTCCCAAAATACGCTCTTGCCGTCGGTTAAAATCTCCTTGCTATCGCCGCTGCCGTGCTTTAAAACAAAATTATCTAAATAAAACTCTTTTTCTTTGATATTTCGTAAATTTGCTATGTCCGCGCCGTGCAGAATTTTACCTTTATAAAAGGCGAATTTTCCGTCCGTAGCAACATTTGGATTTTGTGTCAGAGGCGAAATACTCACGTTCGTATCAAGCCTGGCAAAGGGAAAATAGTAGCTTTGCGGATAATCCGTAAACCCAAAGGCGCTAAAAAACAGCTTAAACATATATTTCCACATAGCATCGTAAAGCGCGGGATTGTAGGAGCAAAAATAGCTCGTTTGCCCGTCGGAATAATACTGCGGCGATACGATCTTCACGCGCGCCGGATCAAGCCCGTCAAGCGCGAATTCGCCGCAATAAACGCGGTTTTTATCCACGCCCACGCTTGCGCGACCCCAAGGCGAATTTTTAAGGACTCTAAAACTAGCCGCGTCGGCGTCCTTGATCCGCGAGGGTATGGAGCTCCACGGCGTGACATAAATTTTGCCCTCTATGTTGTAATAGTCGCTATGATCGATGCGCGGCACGTCGCTACCTATACGCATACCTTCGCCCTTTATGAACTGGTAGAAAAATACGCCGCTAATCGCCATGGTTATAAAAAAGAATATGCCTAGAAATTTAAATGCGCGTTTGCCCGCCGGAGTTAGTTTTTTCATTTCATCGCCTAGTTTTTGCGTAATTATATACCTTGCGACTGAAAATTTTAATTAAATTTAGACGCGGTCAAATTATAAGGTTATATTTAGAAATCACTCGTCGCACCGACATCGCGCTGGAAGTAAATTTAGCGATGAAATATCGATTTTATCGATAGTAACGTTTAAATTTAAGGTAGTAAATTTAATATGCAAATTTAGCATATTTCCTTAAATTTTCCTTAAAAAATTCGTAAATTTAAATAAGTTTTAATAATTGCAGAAGTATAATCTGTCTCGGAAACAAAAATTACATAAAAGGAATAATATGCAGCCTAGCGAAAAAGTGGTAATGACGACATGTCCTTACTGCGGAACGGGATGCGGTATCGATCTCGTCGTCAAAGACGGCAGGATCATAGACGCTCGCCCTACGCAAAATCACCACGTAAATGACGGCGAGTTGTGCCTAAAAGGAATGTTCGGTTGGGAGTTTGTCAATTCTCCAAAGCGCCTTAAAAAGCCCATGATTCGTAAAAAAGACGGGGTTTTTGATAGAGAGGGCAAGCTTGAGGAAGTTAGTTTCGAAGAGGCTTATGATTTTGTAGCGTCTAAATTTAAAGAAACAACCGAAAAATACGGATCAAACGCCATAATGGGTTTTAGCTCCGCGCGTAGCAATAACGAAGACAACTATGTCTTTCAGAAGTTTTTCCGCGCACAAGGAAGCAATAACGTAGATCACTGCGCCCGTCTTTGACACGCTCCTACAGTGGCAGGTCTTGCCAACACGCTGGGAAACGGAACAATGACGAATGATTTAGTCGAATTTGCTACAGATACGGACGTATTTTTACTGATCGGAACCAACACGAGCGAATGTCATCCTATCATCGCAATGCAGATGCAGCGCGGCTTACAACGCGGCGCAAAGATGATCGTCATAGATCCGAAGCGAACGGATATGGCTAAAAAAGCCGATATCTATCTTCAAATCCCTGTAGGCGCGAATATTAAAACTTTAAATACGATGATGAACGTGATAATTTCGGAAAATTTACAAGACGATGAGTTTATCAAAAACTACGCTCACGGCTTTGAGTATTTAAAAGAGGCGGTTAAGGATTTTACTCCGCAAAGATTCGAAGAAGAGACGGGCATTAAAAAAGAGCTGATCATCGACGCCGCTAGGCTTTATGCCAAAGCGGGCACCGCTGCGATCTGCTATACGATGGGCATTACGCAGTTTAGCGACGGCACGTCAAATGTGTTTTCTCTATCAAATTTAGCCATATTGACGGGAAATTTAGGCAAAAAAGGCGCGGGCGTAAATCCTCTTCGCGGTCAAAACAATGTCCAAGGTGCGTGCGATATGGGCGCGCTACCTAACGTAATCCCCGCAGGCGCGGTAAATTCGCCTTACGCGCAGGAGCAAGCGCTCAAGGTTTGGCATTTTGAGCTAAATCCGACTCCCGGCTTTAAGCTTACGGTCGCTCCCGATAAAATGGATAGCGGCGAGCTAAAATTACTCTATGTTTATGGCGAAAATCCCGTGATGAGCGATCCTTGGACGGAGCACTTCGTGCATGCCGTTCATCATTTAGACTGCTTCATCGTTCAAGACCTCTTTCTTACCGAAAGCGCTCAAAAAGCCGACGTCGTGCTGCCTGCCGCAGGCTGGGGAGAAAAGGACGGCACATTTATCAACACATCTCGCCGCGTTCAGCGAACTAGAAAGGCTAGCGTGACCGCCGAGGGCTTAGAGCCCGATTGGCAAATCGTTTGCAACATCGCGCAAAGAATGGGTTTGGAGGGATTTGACTTTTTAAGCGCCGAAGAGGTTTGGAACGAGGTGCGCAAACTGATGCCCAAATTTTACGGCGGCATAAGCTATTATCGCTTGGATAAATTAGGCGGTATCAGCTGGCCCTGCCCGGACGAAGAGCACCCCGGAACGCCGGTGCTTTATACCGATCATAAATCCATGCTCGCGGATGGTAAATTTAAAATGGTGCCCGTTCTTTACGTTGATGACAAAACCAAACGCGTGCAAGCCGAGGCGGATTTTAGGGCAAAGATGAGTATGCCCGAGAGTTATCCGATAGGCAGCGGCTCTTTAAGCGAGGTTCCCGACGAAGTTTATCCTTGCTTATTTACCACAGGGCGCAAGGTCTATCACTATCATACGGGCACGATGACTAGGGAGTGCCGCGCGCTGGAATACGGCGCGGGTGCGGAAGGAGCGCTCATAGAAGTAAGCCCCGACATCGCACGCGAGCGTGAGCTAACGGATGGCTGCTACGCTTTGGTAAAAAATAAACGCGGTCAAATCGCAGCGAAACTTCGCATAAATCCCGACCTTAGAGAGGGCACGATTTTTACGACCTTTCATTATAGCGAAGCCGACGGCAACGAGCTGGCCAATGCGGAAGACTTAGATCCGTTTTCGGGCATACCGCCTCTAAAGATGACTATCGCGAATATCAAAAAACTTAGTGAGGATGAGTTTATTAAATTTAGAGAGCAAAACGAGATGGAAATGCACTCCGAAAAACCTTACCTATCGCCGATTAGGAGATAAGATAGTTTGGCGCTGCGAGCAAATTTAGCTCGCGGCGCTATTTTGCTCGTAAAATTCTACATTTACGATAATACCCGCTTGCGGTATAAACGGCTTAGCGCCAAAGCTTTCACCCCAAATTTGAGGCGGCTCAAAGCTTTCGAAGACGGCGCCATGCTCACCTTTATCGTGCCGTTTGCAGCGTTCGCTCGAAGTTATTGCGGATCTTCGCTAAATTCGTTATCTCTAAAAACGACATAAAAATTTATCGCCCATAGCACGAACGATAAGCCTAACGTTGCGGCGGGAACGGCGATATAAAATTTATCGTTAAACATCGCAAAAACGGAGCGAGAAAGCCCCGCGCCGAAAAGCAATACAAAACCTATGCGCGAAAGTCGCAAAAATACCAGCTCTTGCCCGCTATGACGAAGTCCGGCGACATTGAAAATAAACATTATTATGCCCATAACGACGCAAACGGCGACAAGATGAATCGCGTTTGAGCTTTGAGCTAAATTTAAAATTTCACTCGCTCCGAACCAAATGTAACCCGCTCCGCCAAAAAGATTTATCAGATAATAAAATATCGTAAAATGGTGTCTTAAGAGGCAAACATGATGCCATTCGCTAAGACGCGCCAGCAGTATAAAGCCGCATCCAAGCGCGATAAAACCGACGATATCGCTTAAAGCCTCAAACAAAATCGCCGCAATAAGCAAAACAAACGCCGTAACGGCTAAATTTTTATATACGAAACTCGGTGCAAAAACCGCCTCGCTCATCTCTTTTTCGAGCTTAAACGCTTCCTTCGCCGTTACGATACTAACGCGAAAGCTCACGATGACGATAGCTATCATATTTAGATGTATTTGGACGTTTAAAAATTTCTCGTTTCCGCTAAAAGCGTATAAAAAACTAAACGCGCAAAAAGCTATAAGCATGCTTGCAACGCTAAAATTTTGATCGTTTCTATCGCGAATGATTAGCACTACGCTAAAAATCGTAAGGTAAAGCCAAAAACAGCTCATAAAAAAATAGCTGAATTTCAGATCGACAAACATGGCGATAAGCGAAACGACGAATAAAACAAACATAATAATGCTATGATTTTTTAAATTGCCCGGGAAATTCGTCCAATCCGGAATCGCCGTAAATAAAAATCCCGCATACGCAAGCGGACAAACAAGCCCTAAAAAGGCGAATTTATGAAAGC
>JAJQAF010000171.1 GCA_021203945.1 Campylobacter sp. | reverse complement strand
TTTTCATCAGGTCAAAATGCCCTACTATTTCGAATTTTCCGCATTTTGCAAGGTGTTTTACGCATTCGAAATAATCTTGCCAAATTTTATCTATATCTTTATTTTTATATTCCCCTATGAACTCAGGATTATCAAAGCCCCAGCCGCCTATAAAATGCACCGAGCCTATAAAATAATCGACTTTGCGCGCAAAAATTCGATCGTCCATAAAGCCTTCTAAAAAATCAACCTCGTAGGCTAATAAAATTTTGATTTTATCTTTAAAATTTTCACGTGCTTCAAGCACCGTATTTTCATATTTATCCATCTGCTCAAAGCCCATTCTGTAGGCTTCGTCGAATTTCATCGGATTGTGATCGCTAAAGCCGAAAATTTCGGTTTTGCATGCTATCGCAGCCTCAATATATTCATCTATACCGCCCACGGCGTGTTTGCATAGATAGGTATGATTGTGTAGGTCTATTTTCATTTTTTAACCTTGAAAATTTTTGCAATTTTAACAAAAATGCGATTAAATTTTAATCAACCGACGATAAAATTTAAAGTTAGCTTTTAGCGGAGTGATTGTATAATCAAAATATTTTATTTTCAGGAGTTTTCTATGACCCAAGAGGAACTTGACGCGCTTATGGCGGGCGGACTTGACGATGCGGACGATGCCGTTGGAGACGAGCCTAAAATTGACGATATGGCAGAGGATATAAATATCCAAGAAGAGCCCGTTCAAACAAAAAAAGAAGATAGCGCAATTAGTATAGATCCTAGCGCTTATCGCGTTAGCGCCGATGCCGCATGGCCGCCGCCTCCGCCGACGGAAGATCACAAAATGGTTCATCAGCTCGACGACGTAACGCGCGATAGCGAAGCTAAAGCGACCGAAATGCTTGATAAACTTGAAGCCATAAATAACTTTTTCATGGACGCCGAAAGCGGCTGCAATTCTATAAACGATGGAATTTCCGCAAACATAGAGCTTTTTAATACGCTAAGCGAAAAATTTCCTAACGTCGGCGCATTTAGCGAAGCGCTTGAGCAAAATAACGCGTTAAAATCAAACGTTGACGAAATGATCGGAAATTTGCAAATGGGTCAAGACGAAATTATGATGGCTATGGATATGATGCAGTATCAAGATATTCATCGTCAAAAAATAGAGCGCGTTATAAACGTAATGCGCGCGCTTAGCAAATATATGAATACGCTTTTTGAAGGCAAGATAGACGACGATAAACGCGTGGGTTCGGCGGTGCATATCGCAGGCGATACGACGACGGAAAATTTAGTAAGTAACGACGATATCGAAGCGCTTATCGAAAGCTTGGGCAAAAAGTGATAAGACCCGAGCTTTTAAGTCCCGCAGGAAATTTTACTAAACTTAAAATAGCCCTTGAATACGGAGCGGACGCCGTATATGGCTCGGTTGCGAGCTTTTCGCTCCGCACCCGTTCGGCACGGGAATTTAACCTTGAAAGCTTTAAGGAAGCGATCGATTATACGCACGCTAAAGGCAAGAAATTTTACGCCACGATAAACGCTTTTCCGTTTAACAGCCAAATAGAGCCGTTAAAACGCCATTTGCAAACCGTATCCGCGATGAAGCCGGATGCCTTTATCGTAGCGACTCCCGGCGTTATGAGCCTGGCCAAGCAGATAGCTCCGGAGATTGAAATTCACCTTTCCACTCAGGCAAACGTGTTAAACTATTTGGACGCCAAAATTTATCATGAAATGGGTGCTAAACGCATAGTCGTGGCGCGCGAGATGAATTTAAAAGACGTGATAAGGATAAAAGAGGCTATTCCGAGCCTTGAGATTGAAATTTTCGTGCATGGCTCGATGTGCTTTGCGTATAGCGGACGCTGTTTGGTAAGCTCCGTTCAAAGCGGGCGAATGGCAAATCGCGGAAGTTGCGCAAACGATTGCCGTTTTAAATATGAGCTTTATGCCAAAAACGAAGATAGCGGCGTGCTTTTTAGGCTTGAAGAAGACGAGAGCGGCACTCATATAATGAATTCAAAAGATTTGAAGTTGATTTCTCATATAAACGATATTATAAACTCCGGCGTCGTCGATAGTTTAAAGATAGAAGGGCGCACGAAAAGCGAGTATTACGTAGCTTGCACGACAAGAGCATATAAAATGGCGATAGACGGCGCAATGAGCGGTAAATTTGACGCCGAAATTTATGAGCGCGAGCTTGCGACGCTTAAAAATCGCGGTTTTACCGACGGATATTTGGTTCATCGTCCGTATGAAAGGGTTGATACGCAAAATCACTTTAGCAGCCTAGAAGAGGGCACTCATCAGGTAAATGCCGTTAGCGAGGACGGCGAGTTTTTTAAGTGTAAATCAAAAATCGTTTTAGATAAACCTTACGAGCTGGTTTTTCCGCTCGGTGAAAACGTAAGCGAATGCGAAAACGAAATCTGTAAAATTTACGACAAAAACGGGATTAAATTTATAGAGTTTAAAAATCTCATTACAAAAAAAGGCAAGCAGATGAGCCAGATACATAGCGGGAACGAAAACGAGATAAATTTAGGCGCTAAACTTCCTAAATTCAGCTTTTTAAGAGAGGATATAAGATGAAATTCGTATCAATAATAATGGGCTCAAAGAGTGATTATGAGGTAGTAAATGAAGCGGCTAAAATTTTGGCTAAATTTGAAATTCCTTACGAGCTTATCATTAGCTCGGCGCACAGAAGTCCGAAGCGAACGAGCGAATATGTGGCAAGAGCCGAAGAAAACGGCGCACAGGTGTTTATAGCCGCGGCAGGCATGGCGGCGCATTTAGCCGGAGCGGTCGCTGCAAATACGACACGCCCCGTTATAGGAATACCTATGAACGCAAGTGCGTTAAACGGCGTCGATGCGCTGTATTCGACGGTGCAAATGCCCGGCGGAATGCCCGTAGCGACAGTCGCCATAGGTAAAGCCGGAGCGATAAACGCCGCGTATTTGGCACTTCAAATTTTAGCCTTAAACGATAATATTCTTGATGAAAAGCTAAAATCAGATAGGGCTCAAAAAGCAAAGGCGGTAGAGGAAGACTCGGCCAAAGTGGAAGTTTTACTCTCGTAAAAGGAGCAAAAAATGCAGACTTATTTAAGCGTAGATGAATTTTGCAAGCTCGTGCATTTGGAGCGCGAAGTCATAGAAGGCATGATAAAACGCGGCGTTTTAAACACGAAAGAGGAGGGCGGCGAAATCTACATTGAAGCAAGCGAAGGAACGCTAAGCGTCGTGCCTAGTACAAATTCAAATTTAAGCGTTATTCCGCAAGTTAGCGGGGACGGATTTAGCTTCGTTGAAAAGACCATCGGCACGATTTTAAACCTGCACGAAAAGGTGCTTGACGCAAAAGATGAGACGCTGGAAGCCTTAAGAAATGAGAATAAATTTTTAAAAGAGGCGCTTTACTCTATGCAAGAGCTTTACGACGAGGATAGAAGGACGGTTGAAACGCTTACAAACCAGCTTAAAAACGCTCAAGAAGAGGTTGAATTTTTAAAGCGCAAATATAAGCTGATGTGGAATAAAGCGGTTGAAAATTTCAAGGAAAACCGGTCGTGAAAATCGTGCGTGTTGATAAATTTGAAATTTGCGGCATAAAAACCCGCACGAAAAATGCCGATGAGACGAGCGGAAGCGGCAAAATCCCCGCGTTGTGGGATAAATTTCTAAAAGAAAACTACAACGATTTTGATGAAATTTACGCCGTTTATTACGGCTACGAGAGCGATTTTAGCGGCGAGTATTCGCTTTTAATCGGTACGAAATCGCCGCCTAGGGGAAATTACGAAAAAAAAGTGGTTGGCGGCGGCAAATACGCCGTTTTTAGTGCGGACGGCGCAGACTCGCAGACGACGCGAGATCTATGGGTGCAAATTTGGAAATTTTTTGAAAGCTCGGATATTAAAAGAGCCTATACGATGGATTTTGAGAGATATTTGGGCGGTAAAGTTGAAATTTATATCTCGGTAGAGTAGGGTTAAATTTGAATTACGAAAAAGGACAAGACGCGCGTCAAATTTCGCCCGGCGTTTTAAGCGGCAAAATTTTGCGCAAGGTTTTAGCGCAGGCGGTTGCAGATGAGATAAATCAAATTTATATTTTAGCCGACGAAAGTTGGTTTGTGATTAGTCCGCTGATCGGCGGCGAAATTTTGGGAATTTTTGATTGCGACGAACCCTGCGAACGAGAATTTGAGCTTAAAAAATTGCCTGTTTTATCGTGCTTTGAAGGGCTTAAAATCCACGCCGTAGATGAACTCGGCAAGGCGTGGGCGGGATTTGGATACGAGATAAGTTTTGAGGATATTTTTGATAAAACCCTTATCGTCGGGAGCATTTACGGCGGCAACAAACCGAGTGAGTTTGAGGATTGTTTGCGCGTCGGTGTCGCAAGCTATGTTTATAAAATTTAAAACAAAGCATATAATTTTACAAAATATTTTTTATAAATTTCGCACGGCTAGGCGGATAAATTTTTAAATTTGCTTTGCCGATAGCCGGTAGTCGCAAATAGAAAGCTTAGATCGGGCGAATGAAATTTAATAAATATGAAAGGAAAAATTTCGCGCGGTATTGCAAATCATGTCTAAGTTAAAGCGGAGCGGGTCGGGTGTTTGCGAGCAAATATCAACAAA
>JAJQAF010000005.1 GCA_021203945.1 Campylobacter sp. | reverse complement strand
TTCTATCTCCTTTTATTTTTTGATATTTTTTTTAAAGATCGTATAGATCTCTATAGTAATGATTAGCTCTATAAGACCTGAGGGTAAGCCGAACGGCAACGGTAAGAAATATTGAAAAACAAATCCGAGTATCGCCCCTATAACGAAAGATAGTATTCCCGCCATATGATAATCGGGTTCTTTATTAAGATTTTCCAAATCATAATTTTGCTTTTTTACTAGATAATAATCCGCTATTATAGGTCCTGCAAGCGGCGGAGCAAATGTGCCCAATATCGTAATGAAATCCGCAAAAAATATCTGATAAAATGCCAACGAGCCAAGAATCGTGCCTAAAACGCCTGCTATTAAAACGAGAGTTTTTCTGCTTAAATTTATGCCGTAAGAGGATAAAACAGGACCTGTGTATAAAGAGTTACAGTAAAGCTCGGCGTTGTTTGTAGTCCATAAAGACGCAGTCCAAGCTATAACTCCCACAACCGCAAGCAAGAGTGATTTTGTCAGCATCCATTCTACATAATTAAATTGCCCTACCGATACGGCGCCGATATAGCCTACGATATTTAAAAGCGGATTTGTAAAAATAAAACATGCCAAAACACCTGCTATTACGGCTTTTACGGATTTATTAAATCTAAACAAATCTACACCCATAACGGCTCCGGCTATCCAGCTACCGACTACGACCGTTATTGCGCTTCCTAGTCCAAGCCCTTTTATATCTTTTGTTTTTTCAAAAAATGCACCTAATCCGCCGCCTTCTTCAAGCATTCCGTACCCTACTACGATAGCTATGATTAGTATAATCGGACCTACGGGAATAGCAATCGCTTCAAGCGCTTTTATGCCGATATATGCGGTAATCGTAAAGATTATGCCGAATATAAAGCATGATAAAAACACTTCTAAAGTAATGGGAGCTATACCGCCGTAGCCTATATTTGCAGGATCAAACACTATGATTTGACTGGGGCTTCCTATGAACGAACCCCAAATTTGTCCCACCATTCCCGTTATACTGGCAAACCACCCAAGCGTAAGTAGCGCCATTATTATGATAGGTAAATTCGCACCCTTTTTGCCATAAGAGTACCTGGAGATTAACGCCAAACTAAGCCCTGTTTTTTGTGCGGCTATACCAAGCAGTGCGGTTATGATACTAAGAGAGCCCATACCTATCGCAATAGCCCACAAAGCAGTGCTAGGCGAGACTCCGGGCTTGTTACCGAAACCGGCTAAAACCCCGCCTACAAACAGACCCGTTACCACATATCCAAAACCTACCCAGACCATAATTTGATTAAACGTAGGTCTGCGTTCGCTCGTTGGAACCGGTGAGAGCATTCGTTCGCTATCGTTAGCGACATCTTGTGTGATACCCATTAAAAGCTCCTTGTGATGAATTTGTAATCTTTTATTATGATATCCAAATACTAATTAATTTGTTATATATTTGCGGTAAGTATTTTTTGCTACACATAATCCGTCTCAACTTGACTTCCGCCTTAATTTATCATCACAATTTTATACGATTTGACTTTGCACAATATAATGGCGAATAAAATATTTAAAGTATTATTTCTAACCGATATAAATAATACTCATATTAAAAATTTGCATAATAAATATGATGTATATATAAATTTTAATAAAATATAAGTTTTACACTCGTATAATTTCATTATCAAAATTCTAAAAGGAGAGCAAAAATGAAAATAAAATTGTTGGCATTAGCGCTTTTTGCGGTGAGTGCCTTTGGACATTTCGGGTTAGTGATACCTTCGGATTCTAGCGTTGAGAAAACAGAAGAGGCAAATTTAAAGCTCACTTATAAATTTACCCATCCTTTTGAAGGCGATATGATGAATTTGGAGTTGCCAAACGAGGTCGGCGTATTTATAAGCGGCGAAAAGAAGATTATAAAAAATTTAAAAGAGCAAAAGCAGGACAATTTTACCTATTTTACCGCTGATTACTATGTTGTAGAGCCCGGAAATTACGAATTTTTTATGGATCCGAAGCCGTATTTTGAGCCTGCGGAAGATAAATTTATAAGGCATATCACAAAAACGATCGTCGATGCTTACGGATACGGCATGGACTGGGATAAACCGGTCGGCTTAAAAGCCGAGATAGTGCCGACAACTCGTCCTTACGGGCTTTATAAAGGGAATTTATTTTCGGGAATAGTTTATTATAAGGGCGCGCGCGCCGAAAACGTAAGCGTTGAGGTTGAATACTACAACCAAAATGGATTGAAAGCGCCGTCGGAAGCGCATATTACGCAGATTGTGAAAACGAACGAGCAAGGCGAATTTAGCTTTGTTATGCCGCTTGCCGGCTGGTGGGGATTTGCCGCGCTAATAAATGACGATGAAGAGATAAAGCACGAAGGCAAAGACTATCCCGTAGAGCTTGGCGCGGTTTTGTGGGTGCAGACTAAAGAGTATCAAATCTCGGACAAATAGGCGTTTTTAAAGGTTTTATTTTTTGGTAAATTTTGTTTGAGACGTCGCAAACGGCGATAAAATGCATAAAATCGCCGAGCTATAAAATTTAAATTTGCGTTGCGCTAATATAATGTTTCATGCCAAATAGCGGCGTAAAAATTTGGAGTTACAAATTTGCGGCAAATTCGGTTGAATTTAGCGCGATTTTGCGAGCAAAACGATAAAATAAAAATTTGATTTTAGAATGTAACGGCATCCGAAAAATAAGGTTTTGTGCCGATAAAATTTTATGAAATGATTGAAATAACGGCGAGCATTGAACGATTTTTGATAAATTTAACAACGAGATTAAGTAATTTTTAAAGCTCCGCTTAATTATCGGCATGGCAAAACGTCGCAAACGGCGATAAAACCGGTAAAATCGCTCTAAAGTAGTTGCTAAAATCCAAAATCAAATGTGATAAGGTGCGGCTCAGCGGGTTGGCAAATCCAAATACTAAATCCTTGCAAGTTTGAGATAAATTTAAAGCTAGAGCAAAGCGATCGGCTTAAGGGCGTGTTTATCTTTGTTTTGTGCGAGCGGATCGGCTAAACAGCGATGAAAGGTAAAATTTACTCGCCAAGGGCTATGCGTGAATACAAAATTTTACCGATAATACCGCAAATCAAGACGGCAAATCGCTTGCGATGATGTTAAATTTAGCTATAAAAAGCGTTTTCGGCGGCAATGGTTGCAAAAGGCTGAATGAAAGGCGTTTAAAGCGTTAAATTTAGCCGTAAAATAGCTTAAATTATGGAAAGGAATTTACGGATTTTGAAGACAAAACCGAGTTTAAATTTAGCCACAAAGGAGTTTAAATGCATATCAGCGAAGGCGTTTTAAAGCCCGAAATCATCATACCTTGCTCGGTTATTTCGGCTACTGCGGTTTCGTATCTGCTGTATAAACTAAAAGCGGGCGATATACCCAAAGTCGCGGCGATTAGCGCGATGTTTTTCATAGCTTCGTTTATCCATCTGCCGCTTGGCGTTACGTCCGTTCATCTCGTGCTTAGCGGGCTTGCGGGCGCATTTTTAGGCGCAAACGCCGTGATTGCGATATTTGTCGCTTTATTTTTTCAGGCGTTGCTTTTCGGCTACGGAGGCATCAGCGTTCTTGGCGTAAATTTGCTGATTATAGCGATGCCGTCGCTTTTTAGCGTCTATCTTTTGAAACTCTCGTTTAAAAAATTTAGGACGCTATTTTGGTTTGGAATAGGCTTTTTACCGATATTTTGCTCATCAATTTTGCTTAGTTTGGTGCTAGTTTTAAACGGTAAGGAATTTGCTCCCGTCGCAACTCTTGCTTTTGCTTCAAATTTAACTTTGATGGTGCTTGAGGGCATTATCTCGCTTTTTGCGCTCCGCTTTATCTTTAGGGTTAAAAAGGAGCTTTTAAAGTGCTGAAAATTCTTTGTTTGTTGATTTTTGCAAGCGTTTTGAACGCTCACGCTCTGAAAGCCTTTGTCAAACAAGACGGCGTTTTTTTGGATATAAAAAGCTATTTTTACGCCAACTCTCCTTGTAAAAACTGCGCCGTAAGCTTCATAAAAGATAACGTCGTAATAGCAAGCGCAAAGACCGATGAAAACGGATTTGCAAGGGTTAAAATCCCCGCAAACGAATTTGAAATCTTAATTGACGGCGGATTAGCGCATGAAAAAAGGTTAAAATTTAGCGCAAATTTAAACGAGCTTGAAAAATCGCTTAAGAACGACGAAGGCAGCAAGCAAGTTGCGGAACAAACGATGAATGAAGTTAAATTTGACGAAAGCGACGAAAGCGCAAAGGCTTATATTTTGAAATTTATTGTCGCTTTTATCGGGCTGGGCGGGTTTTTCGGCGGACTTTATCTTATGAAAACGCGAAAATGAATTTAGCTTTTTTACTTATCTGCTTTACGCTTTTTAGCTTTAAAATCGCTCTTTCAAATAGCGTAAATTTAATTTTTTTCGCACCGATTTTATTTTTAGCGGGATTAAATTTAAAAAATCTTTTGCCCGTTTTTAAAACGCTTTTAAAGCTGAATTTTTTCATTGCGTTTGTAGTTTTAAGTCTTGTAATTTACGACGAATTCACGCTTGCAAAGCTTATTTTTATAAGGTCTAATTTAATCTTGCTTTTCGGACTGCTCGGCTTTTACAAAGCTTACGGCGCAGTTT
>JAJQAF010000146.1 GCA_021203945.1 Campylobacter sp. | reverse complement strand
ATTATCAAATGATAAAGATCTTGCTTATAGAAGACGACATCAAGCCGGTCAAGCCTTTAGAGCTTATGCTGGCAAAAGAAGGCATAAAAACGACCGTCGCGACAAATCCGCTTGTCGGCATAGAAATTTTAAAAAATGTAAAGAGCTTTGACGCGCTCGTGCTTGATCTTTCATTGCCCGATATGGACGGCTTTGAAGTTTGCGAGATCGTGCGCAAAAGTTACCCTAGCCTGCCCATTATTATCAGTTCCGCTCGATCTGAAATTTTAGACAAGATAAAAGCCTTTGAGTTGGGTGCGGATGATTATATGACAAAGCCCTATGAGCCTATCGAGTTAGTTTTTCGCCTACGGGCGATACTGCGTCGCGGTACGAGTAGCGCTAGCGATAAAATTTTTACCATAGACATATCAAAAGGTAATCTCTTTAAAAATGGGAAGCAAATCCCCCTAACAAAGAGCGAATTTGAAATATTTTTGTATCTTTTCGAGAAAGAGGGTTTTGTTGTCCCACGCGAGGATATATTGCTAAATTTAGGAGAACAACGCTTTAATAGCGGACTAAAAACCATAGACGTTACCATCGGTAGGCTTCGTCAAAAGATCGGCGACGATCCGAAAAATCCGCGCTTTATACACACTATACGCAGTGTAGGCTATAAGTTTATCAATGAGTAATATCCCTGTCATCCGTCTCATCACGATCGTTTTTATTGTCGTTATGGCATCATAAATTTAGCATTTTATGGAGAGCGCCAGCGTCAAAGGGACTTTACTGTATATATGACATTTCGGCGCTTTACGCTTGGCATGCGAATACACGAGCAAAAAGGTATAGATACCCAAAACGAGCTTGCTAAAATCGGATTAAGGGTAAGCGACGCGGATAAAATTTAGTCCGTAAAAACGGCAAAATCATCTTTAATGACTCGTATAGCGATATGATGCTTTATAAGGGCGAGTTTTACTTTATCCCGCGAGATCCTCTACCCTCGGGCTATTCGTCTGCGTATATGCTATTTATAGGCGGTGTAAATACATGCGGCGCAGACGGCGAGATAGTATCGGATAAGATACCGTCATTGCAAAATACTCAAGAGTTTTCTATGCGTGAATTTTGGATGATCCGCATCGCAGGCGAGAGAGAAAATTTTGAACCTATTAAAGTGGAGGCAAAGGACGAAATAGGACAGATCGCGGCGGAATTTAACTAAACTATGAAAAAGCTAAGCGATATAAAATCCGCTAGGATACTTTTTTACGCAATATTTTACATGAATTTTGCAACCCTATAATGAAAGGGAAGATCATGGCTAATGTCACATAGCCCAGCTATTAACGACGAAAAATACAAAGAGCGTTTAAAGCTCATTTTCACGCGTCTTGCTCATTGCGTATTACGAGTTACAGCGAGGAGCTAAACGCGCAGACATTAAATTTCAACAAGGCTTTTAACAGAAAAATAGAGCTTGCAAACTTCGGACTTGGTCTTGGACTTTACATAGCAAATCAAATTTTTACAAAGCGCACCCACACCTTAAAAGATAATATAGTTGAGTATATAATCCGTTTTTAAATATATTTAGTGCCACTTGTCAATGTTGGTTGCGAGAGTCTGTTGCTACTCCAATAAAATTAGTGCAACAATATAAAATAAAAACATTATGCTACTCATCAATCGGCAAATATTATCCAAGAAAATGCGTATATTTCATGGTTAATTTTTAATTTAAAATGGAATAAATATATGGCACCCAAGAGGACACTTAGACAAACCTTAAAGCTTAAAAATACCGATAAAATGGGGGATTTGTAAAGAAATGGTGGTTAGAGGCAGAATCGAACTGCCGACACGCAGATTTTCAGTCTGCTGCTCTACCGACTGAGCTATCCAACCACACAATCAATTGTAAAAGAAATGCGATTATACAATTTTAAATTTTAAAAATGGTTTAAATTTTAAAAAATATCTGATACATATTAAAATATCATAAAATTTTATGCCGTCATTCTAAAAGAGAGTGCAAGCACAAGGTAAAATCCGTAGATTTTAAGTTTTGAGCCAAGCAAAAAGTGCCTATCGCACAAGATGAGCGATAGCGAATTAAATTCCATAGTTTATTTGTTTAAATTTTGAATTTCGCTTCATGTTTATTTGCGACTGCAAGCACGGCAATGATAAAAATTCTATCAATACTTTTTGACAGAGCATAAAATTTATAAAATTCGGCAATAGCATTAAGAGTCTAAAATACACCGTATCAAATTAATGAAATTTACAAATCGCCGACGAATTTTTTAAACAAATCTCCACGTTCGGCATAGCTCTTAAACTGATCCAAACTAGCGCAAGCGTGGCATAAAAGCGCGATTTCTTTTTTGGCTTCACATGATTTTTGCAGGCTTTTATTTTCGTCTAAATTCGCCGTGTCGTTTAGATCGTGTTTTTGCGTCGTTTTTGCGCCAAAATCGCACGGATTGCTCGCATTTACGCCCGCTGTCCTATCTTTTAAATTTACACAAGGCTCGCCATTTGGGGTCTTGCCGAAATTAGCATCTAAATTCTCGCTGAATTTGCCGCTTAGATAGCGTTTGGAAATCTCGCTTACCGCCGTTTGCAATATCTCGCAACACACGCAACGCACGCCGTATTCATCGCATAGAATCGCGATTTTATCAGCATTTACGCCGATTGCGTAAATTTGCAAATCGTATTTTTTAAACTCGTTAAAAAGCGGATGCAGATCCACGCCCTTATCGTCGCCGCCCAAAATCAGGTGCATTTTATACTCTGCGTATCGTTTCAGCGCCTGCACGCACGCATCAATATTTGTGGCTTTGGTGTCATTTACCCAAACTCGCCCGTAAGCGTCGTTAAATTCTTCAAGCTTATTGCTTTCTATTACGAAGCGATTTAGCAGTGCTACGTCACATTTGTCAAACAAAATTTTCTCTACTGCCAAGGCTAGGAGTGCGTCCGTTAAAAAAGGAATTTTAAATTTTACTTCATCAACGCTAATGCCGCAAAATTTCGCCAAATCCGCTTCGTTTTCATAAGCGATGACGTGTGCTTTTGTCGTGATGGCAGTGTAAATTTTAGGCAGTATCGCCACGCCGTTTTCGTTCATCATGCCTAGCGGTTTGAGCTTGGCTTTTTCGTATTCGGCAAAATCGCCGTGCCAGCTCAGATGATCGGCGGTGATCGGTAAAAGCACGTAAATGTCGGGCTTTGCGTGCAATGTATAGTGCATAGTAAAAGAGCTGGTTTCAAGCACCCAAATTTTAGCGTTTTTATCCAGATTTGCAAGCGGAACGCCGACGTTTCCGCCCATTTGCGAGCCATATCGTTTGAGTTGGTGCTGAAGCATTTTTGTTGTCGTAGTTTTACCGTTCGTGCCGCTTATCCAAATTTTAAGCCCCGAATAATCGCCGAAATAATCGTATTCGCTAATCAAATTCTTAGCTTTTTTGATAAGCTCGTGATACGGAGGAAAGCCGGGACTTGGTATCTCAAGCTTGCTTTTTTCGGGATCAAAATAGCGCGGATTTAAAAGCGCATTGCCGAATTCGTCAAATTTAACGCCGCCGCGGTAGCGTGTTTGATTTGATTTATCGTCCGCTAAATTTTCAAAATTATCATCATAAATGTCCCAGCCGCCGCTTTTTGCAATGGCTTTTGTCGTGCCGCCGTAGCCAAACAAACTCTTTTTCATAAAATTTTGTCCTTTAAATTCTTAAGAAAATTCGGCGATTAAGATTATCTTATCTTTAGTGCGGTTAGAGCGATTAAATTCGCCAGCAACGCTATGATCCAAAAACGCACGATGATTTTATTTTCAACCCAGCCTTTTATCTCAAAATGATGATGAATCGGTGCCATTAAAAATATGCGTTTTTTGAAAATTTTAAAGCTTCCGACTTGCAAAATCACGCTCAAAGTTTCTATTACAAAGACGAAACCGACGATGATGAGTAAAATTTCGTTTTTCGTCATCACGCCCATAAGCCCGATATATCCGCCTACGCTAAGACTTCCGCTATCGCCCATAAAAACTTCCGCCGGATGGCAGTTAAACCATAAAAATCCCATTAAAGAGCCGATGAGAGCCGAAGTTACGATGATCGTTTCGCCTACTCCTGCGATCTTTGGCAGCAATAAATACGAGCTAAATACCGCGTGTCCGCAAATGTATGCAAACACGCTAAGACTAAGCAGCGAAAATATCGACGGAACGGTCGCCAGTCCGTCAAGTCCGTCGGTCAAATTTACCGCGTTTGAGCTGGCTACGACGACAAGCGTCCAAAATAAAACGGCGAAAATTCCTAGATTAAAAATCGGGAATTTATAAAACGGCATATAAAATTCTTTGCTTAGATCGTTGTTAAAATAAAGCGTCAAAGAGACCGCAAACGCTACTAAAATTTGCGCCGCAAGCTTTGTTTTGGGGCTTAATCCGGCGTGATTTTTAGCGCCTATTATTTTGGATATGTCGTCTTTAAACCCGATCGCACAAAACCCTCCCAGACAAAGCAGCGAGGCTAAGATGAAAGCGTTATCAAGCCTTGCGCAAAGCAGAGTCGCAAAGACCGCCGTCATCGTGAAAACAAGCCCGCCCATAGTCGGAGTTTTCGCCTTTTTTTGATGAGTCTGCGGAGCAAGCTCATAAAT
>JAJQAF010000247.1 GCA_021203945.1 Campylobacter sp. | reverse complement strand
CTCGAGCGACACGAGTATGATTATTTCCGCTCATTCCTTGCCTCAAAAGATCATCGATAACGGCGATATTTACGAGACGCACATAAAACATCACGTGGACATACTCTCAAAAATGCTTCAAGACGAAGACGTAAATTTTAAAGAGGTAAAGCTTGCTTATCAATCCAGACTAGGACCGGTAAAGTGGTTAGAACCCGCATTGGGCGATGTTTTGGCAAGCGTTAAAAATAAAAAAGCGCTAATTTATCCCATATCTTTTTGTATAGATAATTCGGAGACTATTTTCGAGCTTGCCATGGAGTTTAAGCACGTTGCCGACGGGTTAGACTTTAAATTTTACGATGTTGCATCGTGTCCGAATTTCGATGATGAATTCGCAAAATTTATCTTAGAATACGCATTGGAATAAAATTTGCTTGAAAAATATATCTCATTTTAAAGGAGATATATGAGAGTAGAGAATAACGACGTTCTTGACTATCTGCTTGAACTTGGCGCGAACAAAACTAGAAATAAAGACAAAAATTCTAGTTTTGACGAAATTTTAAATCTTTCGCTTAAAAAAGCTACAAATGAATCTAAAATTTCAAATAGTGTCGACGAATTTAGGCGTAAGCTCACGGAGCTTGGGGCTTACGGATATCTAACGCAGCTAAACGCCGATAAGATAGAGCAGAAAATTCAGCAAAGAAAAGAGGAGTTAGAGGAGCTTTTGGGGATAAACGATCCTAGCAAAACGCAGACTCAAAAAAACGAACTGACAAAAGTTATGGATACGATGTTGAGCGAGTATCGCAAGGAATTAAACGCCGCGCTAACAAGCTCAACGCTACTTGAAAAGCAAAAGAGGTTAGCCGGCACTTCAAGCTCATCGGTCAATCTAAATTCCGTGCTTTCGGAGCTTGGAATTCTTTAATTTTGCTAAAATCGGGCGTTTTCAATCGAGAGCGCCCAAAATTTCAATCTAAAATTTTCTTTTGCGGTTTTAGCTTTTGATCTTTTTGCTTCTCTTTTTTTGCTTCAAATTCCGCTATGATTTCTTGATCGGGCACTAGATAGCCGTCCTCAATCATTAGATCAATAGCCCTTTTAAACGTAGGTAGAGCACTTTGCGTGCCAAAATAGTAATACGGCTTTTTAGGATCGCGAGCCAGCACTCCGATCGTATAGCTGTTTCCTTTGGTGTCGTTTGCAAAGCCGAAAAACGAACCGTTATAAGTGTTGCTGTATCCGCCTTTGCCGGAAGCTATGTGTGCCGTTCCCGTTTTACCGCCGACTTCAAGTCCGGGAGTCATAGCTTTTAGCCCCGTTCCTTTTTCAACCGTTTTTATTAAAATTCTTTTCATTATCTTCGCGGTTTCTTGGCTTATGATTTGCTGAGGTTGTGCTTTTGGTAATTCAAAGCGTTTGCCGTTTTTCTCTAAAAATTCTACCATATGAGGCGTCACTTCCACTCCCTTATTGTTGAAAGCGTTGTATGCTTTTAAAAGCTGCATAAACGTCGCTTGCAGACCGTATCCGTAGCTAACCGTCGCTTTATACGTAGAGGAGTTGAGTTTATTTACGGTAGGCATCATGCCGCTTTGTTCATACGGCATATCAATGCCGCTTTTTCTTGAAAATCCAAAATTCAAAAGACCTTGATAAATTTGCGGACCGTTCAATCTCTCGACTAGCTGTATCATGCCGATATTTGAGCTATGCACTATAACGTCTTCGGCACTCATAAAAGGCTGCGGATGAGTATCTTTTATAATACGCTTACCGAGTTGATAGCGTCCGTTGTAAGTATTTACCAGTTCAAACGGATTTACTTTTTTTTCTTGAAGCAAAAGGGCGAAAATAAACGGCTTAAATACCGAGCCGGCCTCGTAGGCGTATTCTGTTGCCGTAGAATTTAACGCACTATAATCTTGTTTTTTAATGTTTGAGGGATCGTATCTGGAACTTGAAGCGAGGGCTAAAATTTCGCCGTTTTTGCTATTCATTATGCAAATTACGAGCTCTTTGGCGTCTAAAAATTCTCGTCTATCGTCCAAAATTTGCTCTATTTTAGTTTGAAATTTTAGCGGAATAGAAAGCACCGCGTTATAACCGTCGATTCTATTCGCTAAATTTGAATCGCTTGTTAAAATTATATTGTTACCTATATCTCTCGGACCTAAAATTTTGGCGTTTTGTATAGGTGCTAGGTAGTCTTCGTAGTATTTCTCAAGCCCTTTTACGCCTTTGCTTTTTGTTAGGGCGTCGCTTTCGGTTTTATTAACGTAACCGATAGCCGGAGTTAGCGCGCTTTTAGACATAAAGAGCCTATTTTGTCCGCTTTCGGTTATGCGCATACCTTGAAATGACGCAAGCCCTGTTTTTGGGTCTTGATATGAGATTAGGATACTCTTTCTATTTAATTTTCTTGAAAGTTCTTGAAGATATGCCGCCCCCTTTGCGTCTATACTATAAGAGAGAGTGACTAATCCTTTGGCATTGTCAATTGTTTTTCTTACCTTGTTTGCATCATCGCCGCTATATAAAGAGTAAAGTTTGATAAACATCTCTTTTTTGTTGGGATCAATGTTCCTGGTATCCAGCATAACTTTATAAAGTTTTTGACTGGAGGAAATACTAAAGCCGTCTTTTGTGATTATATTGCCTCTAAGCGCCGTGTTGATCTCGCTGGTTTGAAGTCTCGGCAATCTACGCTCGATAGTCGCTCTATAAAATATTACGGCGACAAAGATTAGAATTCCAAGCGTAATAAATATAAAAAGTATAGTTATTTTTGATTTTTTGGAATTCATAAAGGCTTAAATTTGCGTCCTTGAAATTTCTTTATATGCGCTTAGCGCTTTATTGCGAATTTCAAGCATAAGCTTCATACTGACTTCCGCTTTGCCGATAGCCAAAGCCGCTTGGTGCAAATCTTTTACCTCACCTGTCGCAAGATCGGCAATCGCTTTATCGGCGTTTTCTTGTGCCTTGTTTAGCTCTTTTAACGAATCATTTAGCATACTTGCAAAATCTCCGCTCTCTGCGATCTTGGTAACTTTTTTATCGTTTTGTGAGCTTTTTATATCGTTTAAATTTTGAATATTATTTATCATGATGATTGTCCGGATAGTAGTGTTATAGCGCTTTGAGCTATAGTTTTAGCGCTTTGAAAAGCCGCGACGTTTGCTTGATAAGCCCTTGTGGCTTCCAATAGATCCGCCATCTCTATTACCGGATTTATATTTGGAAACGCTACGTATCCGTTTGCGTTTGCGTCCGGATGGCTTGGATCGTATTTTAGTTGAAAGTCTTTATCGTCTCTTACTACTTTATCAACCACAACGCTCATTAACGACGGATGCGCGTTTTTTGGCGAGCTTGGATCATCAAGAGGGTTTTCGTATTGAAGTAAGCTTTGAGAATTTTTCATCTCTTCGTTTAAAATTTTATCAAAATCAAACGCTTTAAATATAACTTCTTGCCTTCTATACGGACCGCCTTCCGCCGTGCGCGTAGTTTGGGCGTTTGCTATGTTTGAGCTTATTACGTTCATTCTGAAGCGCTGTGCGCTAAGTCCGTATCCGCTTATATCAAAGTCGTTTAAGTATGACATTATATCTCCTAAATTTTACCGCTTGCTTCAATGACGCTTTTAAAAATGGAGCCTTGAGCTTTATATGCGCCGTCGATAGCGCTTAACATAATGTTATTTTTGCTTAATTCCGTTGTTTCTACGTCAAGATCGACGGTATTCGCGTCGTTTCTAGCCGTATGCCCGTCGCGCAAAAATATCTGCGCGTTATCGTTTTTAGGAAAATCAACGCTTGCAAAATGCGCCTCGTCCGTTTTTGCTAATTCTAGCTTTTTTGAGCTTGCACCGTTATAAATTTCGTCCGCTTTTTGTCTTAAAACGCTCTCGAAATTTATATCTCTTGCTTTATAAAAAGGAGTGTCTATGTTTGCGATATTGCCTGATATTAATTTCTGGCGCATTTCTCGCGCCGCCATCGCCGCCTCTACGAGCGGGCGAGACTTTGAGTTTTGCACTATAAACATAATAAAGTCCTTTCTAAAATTTCAAAATTTAAAGCAAAATACGTTCCAAAACGGCTAAATTTTAATTTACTCCGTATATTTTTTGCAAATCCAGCTTCATTACGGATACCATTATGCCGCCGAGATAATATTTTACTCCGAATACGCCGCTATCCACGTCGGTTAAAATTTGATATTCTCCGTTTTTTATCACAACCTTAAAAGGCAACGATATTTCGTGGTTATAGTTTATATCTCTTGCTATTTGCTCCGCTAAGCGATCGTTGATATTTTGATCGTTTGCAATAAAGTAATAAGCGTTGTATTTTTGCATAAATTCTTTTAAAACATATTCGTCGGTAAAGTTTGCAAAATGAGTGAGACCTATTATCGTAAATTTATCTTTATTTTCAAGTTGGTATTTCGTAAGCTCCGGCGCTTCTTTTTGACACGGCGGACAAAATGTGCCGAAAATATCTATCATAAGCGTTTTTGACTCTTCGCCTTTTATTACGAAACCGTCGTTTTTGCGAACGAGAGTTATTGTTTTTCCATTTACGCCCTTAAGCACAACCTCCTCGTTTTGCGAAAATTCTTTAAATTTGCCGGTTTGATTTTTCTCGTTTTCACCGCCGCAGCCTATCAAAAAT